>CACJYE010000019.1 GCA_902597555.1 uncultured Pelagibacteraceae bacterium | reverse complement strand
TGCTGGTAAAGAAACTTTTTTTTCTACCAAATCTTTTGCCTCGGACTCATGCATTTCAAACATTTTCAAAAGTGTTTCTACATTCGCGTGTTCAAAATTGTATGCTGAAAATTCTTTTTCGGCTTGATGAAATACTTCGTGATATTTTACACCTTCATCATTCCACAATAAATCATAAACGTTTTTTTCTTTTTGTGTGAACATACAAATTCTTTCTAAACCATAAGTGATTTCAACTGATACAGGTTTACAATCAAATCCAGCCATTTGTTGAAAATAGGTGAATTGAGTAATTTCCATTCCATCACACCATACTTCCCATCCCAATCCTACAGCACCTAATGTTGGACTTTCCCAATCATCTTCAACAAACCTAATATCATGATCATTATGATCTATTCCTATAGTAGATAAACTATTTAAATAAAGTTTTTTTATATTTACAGGGGAAGGTTTAATTAAAACTTGAAATTGATAATAGTGTTGCAACCTGTTTGGATTATCTCCATATCTTCCATCTGTAGGTCTTCTTGATGGTTGCACGTAGGCTGCTTTCCATGGTTTAGTTCCAAGTGATCTTAGGGTAGTAGCTGGATGAAAAGTTCCTGCACCAACCTCCATATCATAAGGCTGAAGAATAATGCATCCTTTTTTGCTCCAAAATTTCTGAAGATTTAAAATTGTATCTTGGAATGTTTGAATTTTTTTTTTTTCTTTTTTTGCTTTAGAAACCATATCTTTGCCAAATTGATCTTTCATCCAAAATACTTGCTATTTGATCTACTTGATTGCTGGATGAAGAAAGTTTTTGACTTAACCATCCTTTTGATTTTTCAAATTTTTTAATAATTACATCTTCACCAAATTTATCTTTTAATATTTCATGTGCGTTACCTATTCCGTCAATCAATCCTAAATTTTTTGCTTTACTACCTGACCAAAACTCACCTGAAAAAAGTTCTACATCGGATTTATTTAATTTTGATCCTCTGCTTTTTTCAACAACATCTATAAAGTCTTTATGAAGATCCATTTGAATTTTTTTTAATCTTTCAATATCTTCGTTTTTTTCCTCTAAAAATGGATCAAGAGTGCTTTTATTTTTACCAGCGGTATGAACTCTTCTTTCAACCCCAATTTTTTTTATCAACTCAGTAAATCCAAAAGAAGAATATATCACTCCTATAGATCCAATTATTGAACTTGAATTTGCATAAATTTCGTCCCCAGCACAAGAAATCAAATAACCTCCCGAAGCTGCTACGTCTTCAGCGAATACAATAACTTTTTTTTTGTGTTTTTTTGCTTGTTGTCTAATAAAACTGTAGATTAAATGAGATTGAACTGGTGATCCTCCTGGAGAATTGATTGATATAGCAACACATGCCACTTTTTTCAGAGAAAAAGCCTTTTTAATAAGTTCTTCTTGACCTGCAAAATCAATACCTTGTCTAAATTTTCCCACATTGCCAATAACCCCACTTAATTTTAAGTGAGCAACTATTTTTTTCTTTTTAAAAAAAGAGAACATAGATAAGTCTTATAGAATTATTTATTGAATATAAAGACTACTTATAATTGAAGAAACTGGTGCGTCAATTGATAAGTAATATATATAAAGAAATTATACTAATTTAAAAATGTTATGGGAACAGTTGTACAGCTTAAAAATCAGATAAATGATTCATATTTTCAGCTTAAAGACTCGGTTGAAGAAAAACTAGTTTTAACTGAAGAAAAAATAAAATCAAAACTATCTAGCGACATACAGCTGGTTCAAAAAATGACAGATTATCATATAGAAACTGGAGGAAAAAGGCTGAGAGCTTTACTAACATTGGGTAGTGCAAAATTATGCGGTTACTCTAAAGGCTCTAGAGATATAAATTTAGCTGCGTGTGTTGAATTAATTCACAGCGCTACGTTGATGCATGACGATGTAATTGATGAAGGCACGGTTAGAAGAGGGAAAGAAACTTTAAACAAAGTTTGGGATAATCATTCCTCAGTTTTAATAGGAGATTATCTGTTAAGTAGATGTTTTGAAATGATGGTAGAAGACGGAAACCTAGAAGTTTTAAAATTATTATCTTCCACTTCATCTAAAATTGCTCAAGGAGAAGTTCTACAACTTCAACACAAAGGTGAAGTTGATATGCTGGAAGAAACATATTTAAAAATCATCTCAGCTAAAACTGCTGAGTTATTTGCAGCGGCAACTAAAGTTGGTGCAATTTTATCTGACGCAGAAAACAAAGAAAAAGATGCTTTAGAATTTTATGGAAGAAACTTGGGATTAACTTTTCAAATAGCAGACGACACACTTGACTATAATGCTGAGCTCAAACTATTTGGTAAAAAAATTGGTCAAGATTTTTTTGAAGGAAAAATTACCCTACCTATAATTTTACTTTTTCAAAAATCAGGAAATGATGAAAAGAAAATTTTATCAAATATGTTTAAAAAAGAGTTAAGAACAAAAGATAACTTTAATGAAATTATCGCTCTTATAAATAAGTATAAAATAATTCAGGAATGCTATCAAAAAGCACAGCACTATATAAATTTAGCCTCAAATTCTCTAAGTGTATTTAAAGACTCTGAAGAAAAAAATATTCTTAAAAGATTAACATTATTTAGTTTATCAAGAAATTTTTAAGGACTTAATAAAGACTTTATCCACTTCCCGGAGATATCTTTATTATATTTTAATCTCTCGTGGATTCTATTCTCACCGTCTAGCCAAAATTCAATACTATCTGGAGATAAAATCCATCCAGACCAGTGACTTGGTCTTGGTACATCTGATTTGTTACTATATTTTTTTTTGTAATCTTGTATAGATTTTAACAATTGTTCTCGCGAATTTAATTCCTCACTTTGCTTAGAAGCCCATGCTCCTATTCGACTTTCATACGCTCTAGATGAATAATATTTATCTGCAACCTGATCAGAAACTAATGAAACCTTTCCACTAATTCTTATTTGTCTTAAAAGACTTTTCCAATGAAAACACATCGCAGCATAAGGGGTTTTTTTTAATTCATTTCCCTTTTGACTATTTAAATTTGTATAAAATACAAATCCATCTTTGTTGAAATCTTTAAGTAAAACCATTCTAACTGAAGGAATGTTGTTTTTATCCGATGTGGCCAGAGCAACAGCGTTTGGATCATTAAGCTCAGTTTTCTTTGCTTCCTCCATCCATTCATGAAATAAATGAATTGGATCATCTATATCAAGAAAGCAACTATTAAGACCTAAAGAATTTTTTTGATTCATAATTTAAACAAAATAATCTATATAATATAAATAATGTCATTTAATACTTTTGGAAAGCTATTTCGTTTCACAACTTGGGGAGAGTCTCATGGACCTGCAATTGGTTGTATTGTTGATGGTTGTCCTCCAAACATAAATCTTAAAGAACAAGATATTCAAATAGAATTAGACAAAAGAAAGCCAGGACAATCTAAATTTACAACTCAGAGAAAAGAGGATGATAAAGTTCAAATATTGTCAGGAGTATTTGAGGGTAAAACCACAGGAACACCTATTTCTCTCATAATCTACAACAAAGATATGAGATCCAAAGATTATAGTAATATTAAAGATAAGTTCAGACCAGGTCATGCAGATTTTACTTATTTTAAAAAATATGGAATTAGAGATTATAGAGGTGGTGGCAGATCTTCTGCTAGAGAAACTGCAGCACGAGTTGCGGCTGGTGCAATAGCAAAAGTTGTACTTCAAAAAAAATTAGGTAAAAAATTCAAAGTAATTGGTGCAGTAACTCAGCTAGGAATTCTTGGATGTGATACAAATCAATGGAATGATAAAGTAATTTCAAAAAATCCGTTTTTTTGTCCAGATAAATCAATGATTAAATTATGGGAAAAATATTTGCTTGGTGTGAGAAAATCAGGATCCTCATGTGGAGCAGTGATTGAAATAAGAGCAAGAGGTATCCCAGTTGGTTTAGGTGCTCCAATTTATTCAAAATTGGATACTGACATAGCTTCAGGTCTAATGAGTATTAATGCAGTTAAAGGTGTAAATATTGGTGCAGGAATGAACTCAGCACAATTAAGTGGAGTACAAAATTCAGATGAAATTTCTTCAAAAGGAAATAAATTAATATTCAATTCAAATAAAGCGGGTGGAATCCTTGGTGGAATTTCTACGGGCCAAGAAATTATTGCATCTTTTGCTGTCAAACCAACATCATCAATTTTGACAAACAGAAAAACTATAAATAAATTTGGGAAAAATACTTCAATATCTGTTAAAGGTAGACATGATCCTTGTGTAGGAATTAGAGCTGTACCGATTGGTGAAGCTATGATGAACTGTGTTTTGCTTGACCACTACTTAATGAATAAAGCTCAGTGTAGTTAGCTTAAATTAATTTTTCACAACTCTTATTGTTTCCTTTTGAAACAAAAGATCAGAAATTTTCTTAGAAATTTGAGAACTGTTTAATCCAGCTTTATCGTACATTTTTTTAGGATCATTTTGTTCAATAAATGCATCTGGTAAAGTCATTGATCTAAATTTTAAACCTTTATCAAATACTCCTCTTTCAGCTAATAAATTTTTAACATGAGAACCGAAACCGCCTATTGATCCCTCCTCAATAGTTATCATAAGCTCATGTTCCTTAGCAGATTTTAGTATAAGTTCTTCGTCTAAAGGCTTAGCAAATCTGGCGTCTATCAAAGTTGTTGAAACTCCTTTTGCTTTTAATTCCTCTACAGCTAACTTGCACTCCTCAAGTCGAGTACCGAGGTTTAAAATACAAACTTGTGTGCCTTGTTGAACGACTCTCCCTTTACCAATTTCAATTTTTTCATCTATTGATGGAAGGTCAACACCTACTCCGGTTCCTCTTGGATATCTAATTGCAGAAGGTCTATCATTTATATCTACTGAAGTATTAATCATTTTAACAAGTTCAGCTTCATCACTTGGTGCCATTACTACAAAGTTAGGTAAAGTTGATAAGTAAGTTATATCAAATGAACCAGCATGTGTTGATCCATCAGCACCAACTAATCCTGCTCTATCTATCGCAAATCTAACTGGTAAACTTTGAATTGCAACATCGTGTACAACTTGATCATACGCTCTCTGTAAAAATGTTGAATAAATTGCAGCATATGGTTTGTATCCCTCGGTTGCTAGACCAGCTGCAAAAGTTACAGCATGTTGTTCTGCTATTCCCACATCATACATTCTATTTGGAAACTCCTTTCCAAAAATATCCATACCAGTCCCTCCTGGCATCGCTGCTGTTATTCCTACTATTTTGCTATCTTTTTTGGCATGTTTAACTAACGTGTTTGCAAATACTTTTGTATAAGCTGGAAGATTTGATTTGCTTTTTAATTGTTCACCGGTCTCAACATTAAATTTTGACACTCCATGATAATGATCATTTGCTTTTTCTGCATAAGAATAGCCTTTACCTTTTTGAGTTTTGATATGAATCATTATAGGACCATCATGTCTTGATTCTTTTGCGTTTTTTTAAAATTGGAACTAGACTTGATAAATCATGACCATCTATAGGACCAGCATAATAAAAACCAAGCGAACTAAACAATGTACCTCCAGTAACTGCTGAACGGAAAAAATCCTCTGCTTTTCCTGCTTTAGCGCTAAATCTTTTTGAAAATGCAGATGTAATTAATTTTAAAGTTTCTCTAAGACTAAAATATATTTTACCTGTAAATAATTTTGCCAAGTAGGTTCTCATTGCTCCAACTGGTTTTGCAATTGACATATCGTTATCATTTAAAATAACAATCATTTTTGTCTTAGATGCTCCCGCATTATTCATGGCTTCGTAAGCCATACCTGCACTAATTGCTCCATCACCTATGACAGCTATTACATTGGAAGATTTATTTTCTAGTTTATTTGCTTCAGCAATTCCTAATGCTGATGAAATAGATGTTGAGCTATGGGCTGCTCCAAATGGGTCATACTCACTTTCAGATCTTTTTGTAAAACCTGATAAACCATCACCCTGCCGTAAAGTTCTAATTTTATCTTTTCTTCCAGTTAAAATTTTATGTGGGTAAGATTGATGGCCAACATCCCATATTAATTTATCATTTGGGGTATCAAAAACATAATGAAGAGCAACTGTCAATTCAACCACTCCCAAACCAGCACCAAGGTGACCTCCTGTTTCTGAAACAGCACTTATCATTTCCTCCCTCACCTCATCTGCTACTTTTTGTAAATTATCTTCAGAAACTTTTCTTAAATCAGATGGAAAATTTATATTATTTAAAAATTTGTAATTTTTTTTCATTTTTTTCTATTCAATATATATCCTAGTGTTTCATTTATTTTTTCAGATCTTGGACCATATTTTCTTAAATTTTTATTAATATCTTTTATTATCTTATCACAATACTTAAGTGAGTCATCATAGCCTATTAAATTTATAAGTGTTGCCTTACCTTTTTTTTGATCTTTTCCTGTTTTTTTTCCAGCTTCCTTAGAATTACTTTTCAGATCGATTAAATCATCAGCTATTTGGAATAATAGACCAATTTTTGATCCAATATTTTCAAAAAATTTAATTTCTTGGATTGTTTTTTTCTTAATTATTGCTGGAGCTGCACAACAAAAACTAAATAACATTCCAGTTTTTTTTATTTCCATTTCTAATATTTTATTCCTTGATATTTTCTTTCTCTCATAACTTAAATCTAAATATTGCCCACCAGCTATTCCTAAATGTCCTGAACATTCTGATAATTTTTTGATTAGGTTGATCTTTATCTTTTCATTTAATTTCAATCTAGGACTTGATAAAATTTCAAAAGCTAAAGTCAGTAATGAATTTCCTGCTAGAACTGCTGTAGATTCACCAAATTTAATGTGAGTTGATGGTTTTCCTCTTCTTACATCATCATCATCCATGCAGGGTAGATCGTCATGAATAAGTGAATAAGCATGAATACATTCAACGGCCGACCCAACTATTATCAATGTTTTATAATCTATTGTAAATAATGACCCTAAGTCGATTAAGATTTTAGATCTTATTTTTTTTCCACCTGGAAATAAACCATACTTCATGGGTGACATCAGCTGAGAATGTTTCTGTGAATTAATATATTTCTTAAGAAATATATTTGTATCCTTAGCTATTTTATTAAGCCGTTTTTTCATTTTTTTTAGTTATCTCTTTAATCTTCTTATTTGCATCTTCCCCAATAGATTTAAAATTTTTATGAAATTTCTTTTCAATAATATTATTTAATTTTAGAAGTTCTTGATAACTTTCAACTGAATTGTTTAAATCATTTTCCTTCTCCAGAGACTCTATAATCTTATTTGCTTTTTCTGTAAGCTCCTCAACTGAATACTGATCATAATCAGGTGGTAATATTTTATCTTTCATATAATAATAATTATTAATACATGAAATCTATTCAATCAAATATCAAAAAAGCAAAAAAATATTTAGATAATAATCATTGTGTTGCGGTACCAACAGAAACTGTTTATGGATTAGCTGCAAAAGCTTACTCGAATAGTGCAGTTAAGAAAATATTTAGTCTTAAAAAAAGACCATTAAACAATCCACTTATTGTCCATTATTACGATATTCAAAGACTTAAAAAGGACTGTGATATAAATGATAATTTAGTAAAACTTTACAAGAAATTTTCTCCAGGTCCAATAACTTATGTTTTGAAATTAAAAAATAACTCAAAAATATCAAAATTTGTCACTAATAATAAAAAAAGTATTGCTGTACGTTTTCCTAAACATAGATTATTCAGAAATTTATTAAAAAATTTAGATTATCCAGTAGCCGCACCTAGTGCAAATATATCCTCAAGATTAAGTTCAGTTAAACCATCTGATGTAAAAGAAGAATTTGGTTCAAAAATAAAATATATTTTAAATGGAGGAAAAAGTAAAATTGGAGTTGAGTCCACAATATTAAATCTTTTAGAAAAGCCCTCACTTTTAAGATATGGAGGCCTAGATAGTAAAAAAATTGAAAACGTTTTAAAAAAAAAATTATTAATTAATACAAATTCAAAAAAAAAATTATCACCTGGTTTATTTCCTTTACATTACTCACCTGGGATACCTTTAAGAGTCAATGTTAAAAAACCAAAAAAAGATGAAGCTTATTTATTAATAAAAAAAAGAAAATCAAAGTTAAAAAACTATTATTATTTATCCAAAGTGAAAAATATGGATGAAGCTGCAAAGAATTTATATTCAACTTTAAGAAAAATTAAAAATAATGGTTATAAAAAGATTGCAGTTGAGACGATACCAAACAAAGGTCTTGGCAAAACAATTAACGATAGATTAAAGAGAGCCTCTAAATATTAATGACAAATTCTATTGAAGTAATCAATCTATCAAAAAAATATAAAGATAAAGAAGCAGTAGCTAATATAAATTTTAAAATTAATGAAAATGAAATGGTTGGTCTATTAGGACCTAATGGATGTGGAAAAACTACAACTATTGGAATGATTTTAGGATTATTAAAACCAAGTGGTGGTGAGGTTTTAATCAACGGAGAAAATATTGAAAAAAATAAAATCTCTCTTCTTCATAAGATGAATTTTATTTCACCCTATATTGAATTGCCTAAAAAACTTAAAGTAAAACAAAATTTAATTGTTTATGGAAAATTATATAATATTCAAAATTTAAATGACCAAATAGATCATCTTGCAAATAAACTTAGATTAAAAGATCTTTTAAACAAAATTACTGGAGAACTTTCTTCAGGACAAAAAAACAGAGTAAGTCTTGCTAAAGCTTTAATAAATGATCCAACAGTACTTTTGTTGGATGAACCCACTGCTTCATTAGATCCTGAAACTGGTGATTTTGTAAGATCGTTTCTAGAAGATTACAAAAAGGAAAAAAAAATATCAGTTTTGCTTGCCTCCCATAATATGGAAGAAGTAAAAAGATTATGTAGTTCTGTTTTAATGATGAAAGATGGACTAATAGTTGATAGAGGAACTCCTGAAGAATTAATAAAAAAATATGGAAGAAGAAATTTAGAGGAAGTATTTTTAGAAATTGCGAGAAATTAAAAATGAATTTAATTAGAATTTACGGTCTTTTTTTAAGACACTTTTATTTAATAACTAGATCATTTCCAAGAATATTAGATTTAATTTATTGGCCTTCAATTCAAATTACTCTTTGGGGATTTATTTCTAATTTTTTTGCAGCTCATAGCTCATATTACAGTGGTGCTGTTGGAGTTATTCTTTCATGTGCAATTCTATATGACTTTTTATTTAGAACCAGTATTGGCTTTAACATGCTATTTTTGGAGGAGATTTGGAGCAGAAATTTTACAAACCTATTTATTGCACCAATGAAAATTAGTGAAATAATTATCTCTCTAGTTTTTACTGCTTTAATAAGAGCATTAATTGGATTGATCCCAGCTATACTATTAACTTCTCCATTGTTTGGTATATCTTTGCTAAAACTTGGTCTTCCTTTAGCATTTCTTTTCTTGAGTCTGTACTTATTTGGAATAACACTTGGTCTTTTTGTTTCAGCGGGATTGTTAAGATTTGGACCATCTTTTGAAAATATTGCATGGTCAACCATGTTTTTATTAGCACCTTTTGGATGTATTTACTATCCAGTTGAAACACTACCAGAAATCTTCCAATCAATAGCTTTCGCTCTTCCATTAGTTTATATTTTTGAAGAGACTAGAAATATCTTAGTCAATGGAATGGTAAATTATGATAATATTATTAATGCAATCTATCTAAACGGGTTTTATTTAATTTTGTCAATATTTGTATTTTATTACTCTTTCGACAAAGCAAGAGATAAAGGAACTTTAATAAATATAGGCGAATAAAATGGTGCGCCTGCTAGGAGTCGAACCCAGAACCTCCTGATCCGAAGTCAGGCGCTCTATCCAGTTGAGCTACAAGCGCATATAGTATTAATATTATATTTTATGGAAAAAAACATTAATTTTATAGTCAAAGAGGATGAGAAGAATTTAAGGGTTGATGTTTTAATTAACAAAAGAGAGGAATTAATTAGTAGAACTAGAATTAAAAATTTAATTTTAAAAGAAAAGTTAAAACTAAATAATAAAATAATTAAAAGTCCATCAAAAAAAGTCTCAATTGGTGACACTATAAATCTTAAGATCTCAGAGCCTGAAATAGCATCTCTTAAACCTTACGAATTTAAATTAGAAATAATATACGAAGATAATGATCTATTAGTTATAAATAAACCTGCTGGAATAATCATGCATCCAGGAGCTGGAAATTATGATAAAACAATTGTTAATGCATTAATGTATTATGATAAGAATTCTTTATCAAATATAGGTGATGAGTTAAGACCTGGTATTGTTCATAGAATTGATAAAAACACATCTGGTTTAGTTGTAATTGCAAAAAACAATGTAACACATGAAAATTTGTCAAAACAATTTAGTGATCATACAATTATAAGAGAGTACCAACTTTTAATATGGGGGAAATTAAGACCATCTTCAGGAAGGATTGAAACATTTATAACTCGCAGTTCAAAAAATAGACAACTTATGGAAGTTAGTAGTTCTAAAGGTAAGAAAGCTATAACAAATTATAAAACACTTGAAATTTTTGAAAATCAGAAAACACCAACTTTAAGTTTAGTTGAATGTAAATTAGAAACAGGAAGAACACATCAAATAAGAGTTCATATGAATTACAAAGGTAATAGTCTAGTTGGAGATGATAAATATAAAAAAAAATATAAAAAATTAAAAAATATTGATTTAGATATCCAAAATTCAATCACTAAATTAAATAGACAATTCCTGCATGCAAAAACTTTAGGATTTACGCATCCACGTACTAAGAAAGAGATGATTTTTTCCTCACTTTTGCCACAAGATCTAAATAATATTCTAAAAATGCTTAGAAACACTGAATAATAAATTATTGAAAATTAGCTATAATTAATTAAATAAACACTTCTATGAGCACAACAATAAGTAACAATATGCCAACCCTTTCTAATGAAGGTGGGCTATCTGCATATTTAGAGCAAATTAAAAAATTTCCAATGTTAGCTGCAGAAGAGGAATATATGCTAGCAAAAAATTGGAAAACAACTGGTAATATTAAAGCAGCAGAAAAACTGGTAACTAGTCACTTAAGATTAGTTGCAAAGATTGCAATGGGCTACAAAGGATATGGTTTACCTATTAATGAAATGATTTCAGAGGGAAATTTAGGTCTTATGCAAGCTGTTAAGAAATTTGAACCAGAAAAAGGTTTTAGATTGGCAACTTATGCAATGTGGTGGATAAAGGCCTCTATTCAAGAATATATTTTAAGATCTTGGAGTCTAGTTAAAATTGGAACTACTACAGCCCAAAAAAAATTATTTTTTAATTTAAAAAAAATTAAGAATCAAATTTCTCCAGAGACCGAAGGAGACTTGAGAGATGAACATGTTGATCATATAGCTAATAAGCTCGATGTGAGTAAAGAAGAAGTCGTTTCAATGAATAGAAGACTCTCTGGGAAGGAGTTCTCGCTAAATGCTCAAGTTGGGGAGGATGGCGATGAATGGCAAGACTGGCTGGTTGATAAAGAGCTTGATCATGATTTAAAATTTGCTCATCACGAGGAAATGGAGCAAAGAAAAGATTTATTAAAAGACTCTATTAAAGTTCTTAACGATAGAGAGAGAGAAATTTTATACTCTAGAAGACTAAATGATGACCCAACTACACTAGAGGATTTAAGTAAAAAATATAAAATTAGCAGAGAAAGAGTTAGACAAATTGAAAATAAAGCATTTGAAAAACTCCAAAAGCATATGCTTCTATTAGCTAAATCAAAAAATCTTTTGCCCGCAAACTAAATTTCAAAAGGGTTTTCAATTAAGATAGTATCATCTCTTTCTGGACTAGTTGAAATACTTGATACTTTTGCACCAATGAAATCTTCTACTGCGAAAATATATTTTTTTGCATTTTCGGGTAACGAGTCTATATTTTTGGCTCCACTTGTAGAAACTTTCCATCCTGGAAAAGTTTCATAAATTGGTTTTATTTTTATTTGGTCTTCTACAGCGGCAGGTAAATAATCTAATCTTTTGCCATCAAGATCATAAGCAACACACATTTTAATTTCATCTAATTCATCAAGTACATCTAATTTTGTTAATGCAATACCATCAATTCCTGAAACTTTAATAGTTTGCCTAACTAAAACACCATCAAACCATCCACATCTTCTTTTTCTGCTTGTAACGGTTCCGAATTCTTTACCGCGTGTTCCTAAAAGTTCACCAATATCATCTGTTAACTCCGTAGGAAAAGGGCCTTCTCCAACTCTTGTTGTGTAAGCTTTTGTAATACCAAGAACATAATTTATCGAATTAGGGCCACAACCACTACCTGTCGCTGCGCTTGATGCAACAGTATTAGATGACGTTACAAATGGATAAGTTCCATGATCTACATCAAGTAATATACCTTGAGCTCCTTCGAATAAAATTTTTTTTTTTTGTTTTTTAAATTGATCAATCTTTAACCAAACTGGCTGAGAGAATTCTAATATTTTTGGTGCTATTTTAAGCAAATCAGATTTAAGCTTATCTTTTTCAAAAATTTTTTTTTTCAGACCTTTTCTAATCGCATTATGATGAACTAATACAGAGTCGAGTCTTTGATCTAAATTTTTTTCAGATCTTAGATCCATAACTCTTATAGATCTTCTTCCAACTTTATCTTCGTATGCAGGTCCAATTCCACGTCTTGTAGTTCCTATTTTACTTTTTCCTGCTGCATCCTCTCTAATCTCATCCATTTCTCTATGAAAAGGCAAAATTAAATTTGCAGACTCTGAAATAATAAAATTATTTACATTTACTTCTACACCTTTAGATTTTATTTCTTCTATTTCCTCTAATAAAGCCCATGGATCTACGACAACTCCATTTCCAATAATTGATATTTTACCTTTTCTAACTATTCCAGATGGCAGTAGTCTCAATTTATATGTAACACCATCAATCACTAAAGTATGGCCAGCATTGTGACCTCCTTGGAATCTTATTACTACATCAGCCTGTTCAGATAACCAATCAACAATTTTTCCTTTACCTTCGTCACCCCATTGAGATCCAACAACGACTATATTTTTCATTATTTAAATTTTCTGTTTACTTTTAAGGAAGTGAGATGGTTAATTGGGCCATTACCTTTTCCATATTTAGGGTTCGATTTTATTGCAGAATTTACATACTTAATTCCAAGCTCACAAGATTTCTTTACTGTTTTTCCACATGATAAAAAAGTTGTAACTGAGCTAGATAAAGTACAACCTGTACCATGAGTATTCTTTGTTTTGTGACGCTCGCTTTTGAAGATCTTTAAATCTTTTGTGTTTATTAAAATATCTAATACATTTTTATGTTTTAAATGACCGCCTTTTATAAGTACATTTTTAGCTCCTAAACCTATAAGTTTATTAGCGGCGAAAATCATATCCTCTTTTGTTATAATTTTTGTTTTAGTTAAAATTTCTGCCTCAGGAATATTGGGAGTAATAAGTGATACTTTTTTAATTAGTTTTAATTTTAAAAATTCAATAGCTTTACTATTTATCAGTTTAGCCCCTCCTTTAGCAACCATTACTGGGTCTAATACGATTTTTTTTACTTTAATTACATCCAAAGCTTTTAGTACCATTCTAATAACCTCTGTAGAATGCAACATACCAATTTTTATTGCATCAGGTCTTATGTCTTTACAACTATAAATAATTTGATTAAAAATTTCTTTTGGATGAATCCCAACAATTGATTTTACACCTGTGGTGTTTTGTGACGTAACTGCTGTTATTGCTGTCATAGCATAAGAACCGAGAGCAGTGATAGTTTTTATATCAGCTTGAATACCTGCTCCACCAGATGAGTCAGATCCTGCAATTATTAAAATTTTTGAATTAGGTCTCAATTTATTTAATTTTTTTTGTAATCATATTCACGCATTTATATAGAAGAGTTTTGTTTTCACTTTCTCCCATTACTCTTATTTTAGATTCTGTTCCAGATTTTCTTACTAAAATTCTTCCTTTACCTTTAATTAATTTATCCGCATCTTTTATAATTTTTTTTATCTCTGGTTTGTTAATAATATTTTTATCTTTTACTTCGATATTTTCTAAAAGCTGAGGTGTTTTCTTAAATTTTTCAAAAAATTCACTTGCCTTTTTTCCTTTTCTTAATGCAAAAAGGGCTTCTAAAGCTACTAGCAAACCATCTCCTGTGGTCGCAAATTTACCTAAAATAATATGTCCTGATTGTTCTCCACCTAAATTAAAATTATATTTTTGCATTTTTTCTTTAACATATCTATCTCCAACACTTGCCCTTAAAAATTTTATTCCTATTGATTTAAAATATTTTTCTAAACCATAATTTGACATTAATGTTCCAACAACTCCTCCTTTTAACATTTTTTTATTTTTCCATCTTGTTGCTAAAGCGGCTATAATTTGATCTCCATCTATTATATTACTTTTTTCATCACACATAATAATTCTGTCAGCATCTCCATCTAAAGATATTCCGATATGAGCTCTATATTTTTTTACAGCAGACCTAATGTTTCTTGGAAAAGTTGATCCACATTTTTTATTAATATTTAAACCATTTGGTTCTATACCTATTGCTATCACTTTAGCTCCTAGTGATTTCAATAATTCAGGACCTGCCTTATAACCAGCGCCGTTTGCACAGTCGATTACTATTCTTAATCCTCTTAAATTGAACTCTTTTGTAAAATTTTTTTTTAATATTGTGATATAATTTTTGGTGCCTGTTTCTAATCTTTTAACTCTTCCTAGTTTTTTAGAATGTGAGAGATTTTTTGAGATTTTCTTATCTATGAGACTCTCAATTTTTTTTTCTATTTTATCTGACAATTTCATTCCATCAGGACCAAACAATTTTAAACCGTTGTCAAAATGTGGATTATGAGAGGCGGTAATCATTATACCCATATTAGCCTTCATCTCTTTTGTTAACATAGCTAACCCATTAGTTGGTAAGGGTCCTAGAGTATAAACATGCATACCAGCAGAAGCCAAACCTGAGACAAGAGCTGGTTCAAGCGTATACCCAGACAATCTAGTATCTTTTGCAATTATTGCTGTTTGTTTTCTTTTTTTTTGAGATTTAAAGTATGTTCCACTAGCAAGTCCAAATTTAAAGAACATATCTCCATTTATATATTTGCTATTAACTGCTCCTCTTATACCATCTGTTCCAAAATATTTTTTTGCCATTAATTTTTGATTATCTGATTAAAAACTTTAATACCTTGTATAACTTCATTAACATCATGAATTCTTAAAATCTGAATTCCTTGCATCATTAAATAAATTGAAGAAGCCATAGTTCCACCGATCCTTGTTTTACTGTCATTTTTTTTTGATATATCTTTAATAAATCTTTTTCTTGAATTACCTACTAGTATAGGAAAACCTAATGAATGAAAAATAGAAACACCTCTTATAAGATTCATATTATGTTTCAAATTTTTTCCAAATCCAATTCCAGGATCTAAAATTATATTATTATGTTTAATACCTTTAGACCTTATTAATTTAATCTTATCCTCAAAATAATCATATATATCTAATAGTTCATTTTTATATATTGGATTCTTTTGCATATTTTCTGGTGTCCCAACTGAATGCTGTATTACAAACGGAATTTTATACTTTTTTAAAACATTTATTGTTTTAGGATCATAGCTTAATCCCGAAACATCATTAATAAGTTTAACACCCATACTAATACCATTTTCCATAACTGCAGATTTTCTTGTGTCTAAAGATATTGGTATTTTTTTTACAATTAATTTTAACGTCTTGTTAATTCTATACCATTCTCGATTTTCATTTACTTCCTTCGATCCTGGTCTTGTAGACTCTCCACCAACATCTACTAACGAAGCACCACTTTTGTATAAACTAATAGCATGAGTAATACCCTTATTTTTTTTGTTAAATTTTCCTCCATCTGAAAAACTATCAGGAGTTAGATTTAAAACACCTAATATATTTGGAATTTTTTTAAAATTTAAATTTGAAAAATTTGATTTTTTTGACCTAATTTTTTTTAAATCTGAATTTATTTTTGTTTTTAGCTTTTTTGGTAAATTTCTAATTTTATTTATTGAAATTTTTTTAATTTTTTTTCTTGTAATTATCTCAATATGGTCAAAAGATATTTCTTTAATTTGATGTAAAGGGATAGATTTCTTTTTATTTACTAAAATTTTTGATTGTTTGCCAAAATAGAAATTACACGCTCTTGTGTAATATCTTGGCATTATTTATTAATGAACAATTTTTGGTTTCAAACCCATTGCGCCCAAAGCTGAGTCTTGATCATCTTTTGTTTCTGGATTATCTAAAATTTTATCTTTAGGATATAAGTTTTTATTAATTATATTCTCTATTTCTTCACCAGTTAAAGTTTCATAAGTTATTAGAGCTTTTGCAATTTTATGTAGATCATCTATTTTTTCTGTTAAAATTTTCTTAGCTTGGTTATATCCTTCATCTACAAGTTTTCTTATTTCTTTATCAATTTTCTGAGCAACTTCCTCTGATACTGATTGAGTTTGAGTAACTGATCTTCCCAAAAATACTTCTTCTTGATTTTCTCCATATTCCACTGGACCCATTTCTTCACTCATTCCATATTTTGTTACCATTGCTCTTGCTAACTGTGTAGCCTGATTAATATCAGAACCATTTCCTCCACCTGCTCCGGTAGATATATTATCTTTTCCAAAAATTAATTCTTCAGCCACTCTTCCTCCAAAACAAACAGCAAGTCTTGCTTTAAGATATTTTATTGAGTAACCGTGTTTGTCTCTTTCAGGTAAGTTCATTACCATTCCAAGAGCTCTACCTCTTGGTATAATAGTAGCTTTATGAATTGGATCATAACTTGGCATATTAAATGAAACTAGAGCATGTCCACCTTCATGGTATGCAGTTAGTTTTTTCTCATCTTCTGTCATTACCATTGAACGTCTTTCAGCACCCATCATGACTTTATCTTTTGCTTCTTCAAATTCTAATAATGTAACTATCCTCTTATTTTTTCTCGCTGCTAACAAAGCTGCTTCATTAACTATGTTTGCAAGATCAGCTCCTGAAAATCCTGGCGTGCCTCTTGCAATTGTTCTTAGATTAACATCTGGCGCCATTTTTATTTTTTTTACATGAACTTTTAAAATTTTTTCTCTTCCTATAATATCTGGGTTTGAAACTACTACCTGTCTATCAAACCTTCCTGGTCTTAATAAAGCTGGATCGAGCACATCTGGTCTATTTGTTGCAGCTATAATTATGACACCTTCATTTGTATCAAAACCATCCATTTCAACTAACAACTGGTTTAGGGTTTGTTCTCTTTCATCATTTCCGCCCCCTAGACCTGCCCCTCTACTTCTTCCTACAGCATCTATCTCATCTATAAAAATAATACATGGAGAATTTTTTTTACCTTGTTCAAACATGTCTCTAACTCTAGATGCTCCTACTCCAACGAACATCTCAACAAAGTCAGAACCTGAAATAGTGAAAAACGGAACTCCTGCTTCACCAGCAATTGCTCTTGCCAATAAAGTTTTACCAGTACCCGGGGGGCCAACAAGTAAAGCTCCCCTTGGAATTTTACCACCCAATCTACTAAATTTTTTTGGGTCTTTTAAGAACTCTACCATTTCTTCTACTTCTTCTTTAGCTTCCTCTACACCAGCAACATCATTAAAAGTAACTTTACCTTTTAATTCATTCATCATTTTAGCTTTTGATTTTCCAAATCCCATTGCTCCACCTTTGCCACCTTGCATTTGTCTCATAAAGAAAATCCATACTGCAATAAGGAGTAACATAGGAAACCATGATAAGAGCACACCAAACAATGAAGGCATTTTTTCATCTAAAGGTGCTGCTGAAATACTTACACCTTTCTCTGATAATTTTTCTATAAGATTTGGATCATTAGGAGCATAGGTTGAAAAAGAATTTCCATTCGAATAAGTACCTTTAATGTTATTACCCTGAATCTCAACTTTTAGAACTTCACCGTCTTCAACTGAATTTAAAAAATCTGAAAATATTATTTGATTTCCACCTCTATTATTGGCCTGTGGATTTTTAAACATGTTATAAAGACCTATAGTTAAAAAAACTATAATTCCCCACATTGCTAGATTTTTTAAATTCATAAGTTTAAAATAAGAATTATTATTAAATAAACAAGTGACAAAATATCAGTTATTTCGTCTACTTTAACGCTCTTTTGATACTATGACTGAATTATTTACCTTCTTTATTACACAGTTTCCTAAAGTGGTCTTAAATGAGTTTTCATTTTCAATTTGATAAATTAATTTATCAATTTTTTTTCCTCTTACTGGATAGTA
>CACJYE010000018.1 GCA_902597555.1 uncultured Pelagibacteraceae bacterium | reverse complement strand
AAAATACTTATTTAGATAATCAAATACATATAGCCCATAATGTCAAAATTGGACAAAACTCTATTATAGCTGGTCAAGTCGGAATAGCTGGGAGCTCAATAATAGGAGAAAATGTTAGAATAGGAGGTCAAGCAGGTATTTCTGGACATTTAAAAATTGGAAATAACGTAGAAATTGGTGGTGGTTCTGGAGTAATTAGGGATATTCCTGATAACACAAAAGTAATGGGTTACCCTTCAAAAAATATTAGAGAATTTTTAAGAGATAATAAATGATTCATAAAACAGCCATTATAGATAAAGCTGCCAAAATTTCTAAAAATGTAATTATTGGTCCTTATTCAGTAATTGGTCCAAATGTAGAAATAGGTGAAGAAACCGAAATTCAATCTCATGTTAATATTACAGGAAATACTAAAATTGGAAAAAAAAATAAAATATATCCATTTGCTTCAATAGGTAACCATCCTCAGGATTTAAAATTTAAAGGTGAGGAAACAAAACTAGAAATAGGAGATAATAATAAAATTAGAGAATATGTTACAATCAATCCAGGAACAAAAGGTGGTGGCGGATTAACAAAAGTTGGAAACAATTGTTTGTTAATGGTTTCAGCGCATATTGCACATGATTGTTTCGTTGGTGATAACGTTATTTTAGCAAATAATGTACCTTTAGGAGGTCATGCACATATAGGCGATAATGCAATTATTGGTGGCAATTCAGCTGTACAACAATTTACAAGAGTAGGTAAATCAGCAATGATTGGTGGTATGTGTGGTGTCGTAAGAGATATAATTCCTTATGGTATTGCACATGGAAACAGAAGTGTTTTGCAAGGATTGAATTTAATAGGTCTAAGAAGAAAAAATATTCCAAATAAAGAGATAATGACTTTGAGTGATGCTTATAAAGAAATTTTTAAGAACGAAAATTTAACAGAAAATTTAAGCAATTTATCAAATGAATTAAAGAATAATGAATTAGTTGCAGAAGTTATTAAATTTATAGAAATGGACAAGAAAAGACCAATTTGTACTCCATTTTCAAAATAAAATGATAGGTTTGTTTTTAGGTGACACTGATTTTTCAGATATAGTTCTAAGTAAAGTTAAGAAATTAAAAAAAAAATATTTTATAATTGATTTTTCAAAAAATAATAAATTTAAAAAAGATAAAAATTCTCTCAGAATAAGTATTGGAAAATTTGGAACAATAATAAATATAATTAAACAAAAAGAATGTAAGAAGGTTTTGTTCGCAGGTAAAATTTCAAAACCAAATTTTTCTTCTTTAAGATTAGATTTAAAAGGGATTTATTATATGCCAAGTGTAATAAAAGCAGCTAAAATAGGTGACGCCGCTATAATTAAATCAATTATAAAAATTTTAAATAATGAGGGAATTAAAGTTATAAGCTCTATATTTTTTAATCCAGAATTATCTTTAAGGAGAGGAAATTACAGTAAATTTAAACCAAATAAACTGGATATAATTTCAATAAAAAAAGGCAAAGCTTATTTTAACAAAACAAAAAGTTTAGACCATGTTCAAGCCATAGTTGTTAAGGATGGTAAAATTTTAGCTAAAGAAGGAAGAGAGGGAACAAAAAAAATGCTATCAGAATTGAAGAAAAATTCAGATGGATTTTTAATAAAACTCCCAAAAAAGAAACAAGATTTAAGAATGGATTTACCAACAGTTGGTCTACAAACTTTTAAAGATATTAAAAAGTATGGATTACGGGGTGTCGTTTTACAATCTAAAAAGAATATTTTTCTAGATAAAATCAAATGCATTAAATTTGCTAATAAGAACAAGATATTCATCAATATTATATGAAAAAAATATTCATACTCACAGGTGAGCCTTCTGGAGATAAATTGGCTTCAACGGTTATTTCAAAGTTAAAATCTCAAAATCCTAATATTGAATATTCATCTGTTGGTGGAAATCATTTAAAAAAATTAGGAATTGAAAGTATTTTTAATTTAAATGAAATAACTTATCTAGGTTTTACGAGTATTTTATTAAATATATTTAAAATTAGAAATAAAATTAACTACACAGTTAATGAAATAATAAAATTTAATCCTGATATATTATTTTCTGTTGATAGCCCTGATTTTACTATGCGTGTAGCCGAAAGAGTTAAAAAAATTAACAATAATATTAAAATAATTCATTATGTAGCTCCACAAGTTTGGATATGGCGGAAAAATAGAGTAAAAAAAATTAAAAAATATATCGATCATATTCTTCTATTATTTGACTTTGAAAAAAAATATTTTGATGAAGAAAATATTAAAAATACTTTCGTTGGACACCCATTAATTGAGAATAATCAAGATAATAAAAAAATTGTTGAAAATATAATTCCTAAAGATAAAAAAATTATATCAATTTTCCCTGGAAGTAGAAAATCTGAAACAGACGTATTATTAAATATTTTAATTGATTTTATAAAACTAATGAACAAAAGACATAATGATTTTTATTTTTACTTTCATGCAACTGATGAAAATAAAAATTTAATTTCGTCAGAAATTAAAAAATTTAATATTGAAAATGTAGATGTGGTTTCAGATGAAGGTATTAAATCTAAAATTTTATCTAATTCAATTTTTGCTATATCTAAATCTGGTACAGTTTCACTGCAAATTTCGAGTTCAAATATACCTTCTATAATTATTTATAAACTCAGTTTTATAAATTTTATGATATTTAAAATGTTAGTTAATGTTAAATTTGCAAATATAATTAATATTATCAATAATCGTGAAGTTATTCCTGAATTGTTACAAAGTGAATGTAATGCTGATGAAATTTATAGATCTGTAATTTATCTTTTAAAAAACCCTGACCTTATCAAAAAACAATTATCTGATTGTTCAAAAACATTAGACGGAATTAGATCTAAAACTTCTTCATCAGAAGAGGCTTGTTTAGTTTTAAGAAATTATCTTAGCTAGTCTTTTTAATACTTCTTCTTTACCAAGAGCTATAACTATATCATATAATCCAGGACCAAATTTTGATCCGGTTAAACCAATTCGTATTGGCTGACCGACACCTTTAAAATTTGTGTCATTTATTTTTATTAAATTATTTACTACAGGCTCTAAACTCTCTTTATTTATTTTTGAAATAGATGATAATTCTTTAATAAATTCTGAAATAATTTTTTTTGATTTATCATCTATTAATTTAATATCATCCTCATTGAAGTTAACTTCATCATTTATGATGAATTTTGAATTATTGTAAATGTCTTCTAATGTTTTAGCTTTATTTTTTAAAAATGATAATGAGGATTTAACTTTTGTTTCTTTATCATTTTTAATTTCTTCTTTATAAATTTTACAATATTCGTCTAGATATTGATAAAGGTCGTTCTCATCGATTGTTTTTATATAATGCTCATTCATTGATAATATTCTACTCATATCTAGTTTTGATGGTGATTTTCCAATACCTGCTAAATTAAAGTGTTCAATGCTCTCTTCTAGAGTAAATATTTCTTTATCTTGATGTGACCATCCTAATCTAAGTAAATAATTTCTTAATGCATCAGGCATTATTCCTATTTTTGAGTAATCATCCAAAGTTGAAGCATTATCTCTTTTTGAAAGTTTTTTACCTTCAATTGTATGAATTAGTGGAATATGTGCAAATTCTGGAACATCCCAACCCATTGCTTGGTATATTTGTATTTGTTTAAAAGTATTTATCTTATGATCATCTCCTCTAATAATATGTGTCATTCCCATTTGATGATCGTCAACAGTTGCAGAAAGATTATAGGTTGGTGTTCCATCGTTTCTTAAAATTATAAAATCTTCTATTGTATTATTTTCGATTTCAACATCTCCTTGAACTAAATCATTAAGTTTAGAATTTCCCTCTATTTTACTTTTAAATCTAATTACGGGTTTAATATCTTTAGGAGCATCTTTATCATCAGCATCTCTCCATTTTCTATTATAAATATATGGCATCTTTTTTTGCCTAGCTCTTTTTTTTTGTTCTTCTATCTCTTCAGCAGAGCAGTAGCATTTATATGCGTTGCCTTTTTTTAATAATTCATTAGCAATTTTAATATGATCTTGTATTTTTTGTGACTGAATATATTCTTCGCCATCATGTTCAATCCCTATCCACTTTAATGATTTAATAATTTGTATTTTGTGTTCCTCTTTTGATCTTTCTTTGTCAGTATCTTCAATTCTTAGATGAAAAGTTCCCTTTTGATTTTTAGAGAATAACCAATTAAATAATGCAGTTCTAACCCCTCCAATATGCAGAGCTCCAGTAGGGGATGGAGCAAAACGTGTTGCTACTTTAGACATCAATGTTGTTTAGACTATTTTTTTAGAAGTTTCTATATAAAGATACTAAAACTCCTTGAACTTTTACTCTATTAGGTCCAAAAATCTTAGTTTCATAATTTCTATTAGCACTTTCAAGCGCTACAACTTTACCTTTTTTCCGAATTCTTTTTAACATAGCTTCATGCTCATCTATTAAAGCAACTACAATTTTACCATTATCAGCAGTATCAGTTCTTTTAATAATAACTGTATCTCCTTCATGAATACCTGCGTCTATCATAGAGTCACCTTGAACTTTTAATCCAAAGTAATCACCGTTTTTTTCTAAATTATTTGGTAGTGGAATTCTAGAAACCTCATTTTGTATTGCTTCAACAGGTGTTCCTGCAGCAATTTTTCCTAGTACTGGTACTTCTACTTCATCAGAATCAATTTGTTCTTCATCTAGTCCACCTTTAATGACACTAGGTGAAAAGCTATTATATATATCATTGGCAGAAGCTGTCTCTGGTAATTTAATTACCTCTAAAGCTCTTGCTTTGTGAGCTAATCTTTTAATAAAACCTCTTTCTTCTAAAGCACTAATCAATCTATGAATACCTGATTTAGATTTTAAATTAAGAGACTGTTTCATCTCTTCATATGAAGGAGATACACCAGAACTTCTCAACTTCTTGTTGATAAATAAAAGTAGGTTTTTTTGTTTTTTTGTTAGCATAAGAACAAATATCGTACAAATAATGTTCTATAAAAGTTCTTTTAAATTAACAATACTAAAAAAAATTAGCAAAATTGGGCTTTATTTGACTATAAAACTGAAAAAATAGAATTTTTATCTAAGTTTTTCAAAAGTGATTCACCAATTAAAAAAGTGTTAATCGATGTTTTGTTATTTAGTTCTAATAGCTCATCTTTGTTCTTAATTCCACTTTCAGATATTAAAGGACCTTTATGACTTTTTACTACATCATAAATATCATAAGTTGTATTTATATCAGTTTTAAGTGTTTTTAAATTTCTATTGTTTATTCCAATTAATGCATCTTTAAAATTTAATGCTTTTTTAGCTTCCTCTACTGTATGAACTTCAACAATAACTGACATATTATATTTCAAAGCTTCATTATATAATTCAGAAGCAAGATCATCTGAAACCCCAGCCAAAATAATTAAAATAGCATCAGCGCCATAACTTTTTGCCAAAGGTATTTGAAATTTATCGATAAAAAAATCCTTACACAATACAGGTAAATTTATTTTATCTTTTATTTTGCTTATGTGGATTAAATTTCCTAAAAAATAGTCTTCTTCTGTTAATACTGAAAGGCAAGTTGCTTTATTATTTAAATAAATCTGAGCAATATCAACAGGATTATAATCATCAATTATTATACCTGCTGAAGGACTTGCTTTTTTAATTTCAGCAATAATTGAAGTTTTACTATTTTTTATATTATTTTCTATTTTCTCTTTAAAATTTATATAGCTATTATTTTTATCTATTAACTCATTTAAAACTTTAAGATCTAAAGTTTTTTTTAATTTATCAACTTTTTCAATTTTTTTTTGAATGATATTTTGAAGTATATTTTCAGACATTTTGAATCTTTTCTAGATGTGAAAAAGTTTTTCCAGAAAGAATAAATTTTCTTGCGTGATTATAAGCTTCAGAAAATTCAGAAAATTTTTCTCCAACAATTAAACCTGCTGCAGCATTTAAACAAACTGCTTTTGAAAAATCATTATCTTCACCTTTAAATATTTCAATCATCTTATCAGCATTAAATTTTGCATCATCACCCACTAAATTTTTAAAATTATCTGCATTAACCCCTAAACTATTTGGGTCTATTTTTATTTCAGATATTTGACCATCTTTTAATTGAATAACATTAGTGATTGCATATGGAGATATTTCGTCTAATCCATCCTCGCTATTTACTATCCAAGCAAATTTTAAATTTAAATTTTTAAATCCTTCTGCAAAAATTTTTAATAATTTTTTATCAAAAACACCTACAACTTGCCTCTCTACAAGGGCAGGATTACTTAATGGACCAATCATATTAAAAATAGTTCTTTTTCCAATTTTCTTTCTTACAGGTCCTACAAATCTCATTGCACTATGATAATTTGGTGCAAACATAAAACCAAAATTATTGGTATTAATTTCTTTTTCAATACCCTCAGGCTCTAAATCAATTTTAATTTTAAGAGCTTCCAAAACATCACCAGAACCACATTTTGAAGAAACAGCTTTATTGCCATGCTTAGCAACTTTTGTACCCATGCTGGCTAAAAGTAGGGCAGAAGCTGTTGAAATGTTAAGGGTATTCATGCCATCACCGCCAGTACCACAAGTATCAATACAATCTCTTACATTTACTCTTTTTGACTTTTCTCTAAGAACAAAAACTCCACCCGCTATTTCATCTGAAACTTCACCTTTTACAGATAGCAAAGTTAAAAAGTTAAAAATTTCATTATCACTGGCTTTTCCAGTCATTAATATTTCAAAAGCAGTTTTACTTTCTTCAAAAGTCAAATCTTGTTTATTTTTAAGTTTTTCTAAAATTTGTTTCATAAATTTAATTGTTAATAAAGTTTTTAAGTATTTTCATTCCAAACTTAGTTTTAATACTTTCAGGATGGAATTGTACACCATGAATATTAAATTTGTTGTGTTGAACACCCATTATAATCCCATCTTCTGTCTCAGCTGTAATCTCTAACTCTTTTGATAAGGTTTTTTTATCAATTACCAAACTATGGTATCTGGTAGCTTCAAATATATTTGGAAGGTTTTTTAAAATACCGATTTTTTTAGATTTGATTTTACTTGTTTTGCCGTGCATTAACTTTCTTGCTTGAACAATTTTTGATCCAAAAACTTGTCCAATAATCTGATGACCCAAACATACTCCTAGAAAAGGTAATTCTTTGTATAATGATTTCAATATTTTAATACAATTGCCAGATTGATTTGGGTTGCCTGGTCCTGGTGAAATAACAATTTTATCATATTTCTTTTTAATGATTTCTTTAGAATTAATTTTATCATTTCTAACTACATCAACTTTAACATTTAATGAGGAGATGTAGTGATATAAATTAAAAGTAAAACTATCGTAATTATCTATTAACAATACTTTCATCATCTTAAAGCATTAATTAAAGCTTTCGCTTTATTAACTGTTTCCTCGTATTCATTTTTAGGTTTACTATCTGCAACTATACCTGCACCTGCTTGCACATAAAATTTTTTATTTTTAGCAACTGCGGTTCTTAAGGCTATGCATGTATCAAATTCTCCATTTGCAGCGAAATAACCAATTCCACCTGCATAAACTTTTCTTTTTGTTGTTTCTAATTCATCTATAATTTCCATAGCTCTAATTTTTGGTGCTCCAGAAACAGTACCTGCTGGAAAACCAGCTAAGAGTGATTTAAATTTTGAGAATTTTTTATTATATTCCCCAACTACATTTGAAACTATATGCATAACATGAGAATATCTTTCAATAATGAAGCTTTCTGTAACTTTTACTGAATTTATCTTTGAGACTTTACCAGCATCATTTCTACCCAAATCAAGTAACATTAAATGCTCTGATAGTTCTTTTTTATCTTTAAGAAGGTCTTTTTCATAAAAAAGATCTTCTTTTTTAGTTTTACCCCTTGGTCTAGTTCCTGCGATCGGTCTTACAGTAATTTTATTATCCCTAAGTCTTACAAGTATTTCGGGACTTGCACCAATTATTTGAAAATCATCAAAATTGAAGAAAAACATAAAAGGAGAAGGGTTTGTTACTCTTAGTTTTTTATAAATATCTAATGGTTTCTTTGTTAATTTTGCCTCAAATCTTTGGCTTAAAACAACCTGAAAAATATCTCCTAATTTAATATATTTTTTTGCCTTATTTACCATTGATAAAAATTTATTTTTTGAAGTGTTAGATTTAACTTTTGTATTTTTTGATTTTTGAATTATTTTTTTATCAATATTTTTAATTGTTGACTGAATGAGTAATTTAAACAAATCAGATTTAACTTCTTCATATTTGTTTTTATAGTTTTTAATTTTTTCATCTTTAAAAATGTTAGATATGTAAAATATTTCTTTTTTTAAATTGTCATGAATGACTAAAGTTCTCGGACGAAGAAGTCTAACATCTGGTAAATTGAGATCATTTTTACAATTATTTGGAATTTTTTCTATATATCTGATTGAATCATAAGAAAAATACCCAGAGATTAATGAGCAAATATTAGGTAAATTTTTGGGTGTTTTAAACTTGAAATCTTCAATTATTTTTTCAATTAATTTACCTGGTTTATCATTTAATTTTCTTTTTTTATTTCTTTGAATTAGATAAGAATTATTATTATTAAATTCCCAAATTTTATCAGGATTTTTACCAAATATTGTATATCTACCTTTGATTTTACCTTTTTCTACAGACTCAAATATAAAACTATTTTTTTCCACTAGAAAATTATCAATCAAATTTAATATTTCCTCATCATTTTTTACTTTCTTTTTAGTAAAGATAATTTGATTCTTTTTGCTTCTGTGTCGAAACTTAAAATCTTTGAAGCTTCGATTAATAATCATTTGAAATAATTTTTAACTCTATCGATAGTTTTTTGGTTTAACTGTATTTTATATTTGCTAGTTAGCAATTGATCATAAGCAGCTAAAATACTTTTTCTTGTATTGGTAAATTCACTATTTATAAAATTCTTATAATCTTCACCTTCTTTTTTTAGTGGATTTTTATTAGAGCCTGTAATTTTTACTAAATAAATCATGTTTTCACTATTGTTTACTAATGTGAAAGAATTGACTGGTAATGAGTAAAGCATTTTTACAGAATTTATCTCAAAAACTTTGTCGTCGTTAATAGAGCTAATTGACATGTATTCTTTGTCAAAATTACTTAACTCATCAAATTTTGTGTTATTGAATTTATCATTTTGAATTCTTCTAAAATTTTTCTGTTGTAATCAAATTTTCCTTTTTGATAAATTAATTCAACTATTTCACCTTTGATTATTTCATCATCTAAATCTGGAGAAAGATCATATTTTTGATCTATGTTATAAAGTAAAAAATTATCACCACTCTCAATTAAATCCAATTTTGTTTCTTTTTTTGAATAAATTAATTCTTCATTTATTTGTTTATTTGAGCTAGGTGCAAATTTAGAAATATCTATAATATTTACATTAATATTTTCTAAAATATTTTCAAAACTTGATTCTTGTGAAATTTTGTTTTCAATTTCATCAATTTCATCAAAAAAGTCTTGATTAAATTCTTCAATACCAATCAAATTTTTAGGATTTAGAATAACGTATCTAAAATCAATGTATTCTCTTTTTAATTGGTCTTTATTTTCCTCTATAAATACTTTTATTTCATCATCTGTATAATCTGACTTTAGTTTATATAGATTTTCCATATTAAAGTATTCAATATCTAAAGATCTATTATTTTCTTCAAATTTTTTATCAATAATAAATTTTGGCGTAATAGTTCCAGCTCCAATAAAATCAAATAGATGTTTTTGTAATTCTCTATTTTTTAATTTTAATTCAAACATTGGTGCAGACATATTGTTTGATAATAAAAATTTTTCATACTTAACTCTTTCAAATTTACCATTATCATCATGAAAGTTTTTATTTTTTTTAATATTTTTAAATATTGTTTTTTCATTAATTGAAAGATCAAAGTCTTTAATTTCTAAATCAATTAGTGTTGTAGAAATTAATCCTGATAAAAGTTCTTCAATTATATTATTTTCTAAATTATCTCTAATTGCATCTGCTGAAATTCCACTTTGGTTCACATAGTCAATAAAATCTTGAGTTGTTACATTTGTTTTATTTATTTTTGCAATATTGTTTTGATTATTTGTACTAAATCCACCACCAAAACCACCAAAGCCAAAAGCAATAATAATTATAAAAATTAACACCAATCCACCAAATTGTTTCCAGCTTAAGTTTTTTAATTTTTCAATCATTGCGTTATAAATTTATTGATCTGTAAAAAACAAATCTATAGATTAAAAAGTCAATTATGACAAATAAATATATGTATTTTGTAGCTAATTGGAAAATGTTTGGTGATTTAAGAACTCTAAATTCACTTGATAAAGTAATAAAGTTTTTGAAAACTAATAAAAAAAATAAGTTTAAAATAGTTTATTGTCCACCAAATACATTAATTCGACCTTTATCGAGAAGACTTAAAAAAACAAAAATAGAGGTTGGTGCTCAGAATTGTCATCAGAGCTATGATTACGGTGCTTACACTGGCCAAGTAAATTCTACCATGCTTAAAAATGTTGGAGCAAAGTTTGTTATTTTGGGACACTCAGAAAATAGACAACTAGGTGAGACAGATAATTTAATTAATTTAAAAATAAAAAGTGCAATTAAATCAGGTCTCAAAATTATATTTTGTATTGGTGAAACTTTGAAAGAAAGAGGACAAAAAAAAACTAATCAAATTTTGAAAAAACAAATTGAAAAAGGATTAAAATCGATAAAGAATAAATCTAAAATTATTATAGCCTATGAACCTGTATGGTCTATCGGAACAGGTGTAATTCCAAAAGAAGCTGATTTAAATAAAACTATTTCATTTATTAAAAGTAGATTTGTAAAAAAATATCCTAAAATTTTATATGGTGGATCTGTAAATACTAATAACGTAAGTATATTAAAAAAAATTGCTAGCATTGACGGGTTTTTGATTGGAGGTGCATCGCAAAACCCAAAAAAATTTATTGATATAATCAAAAAAACCATTAATTAGACCCACATGGAAACTTTATTATTAGTAATCAACATCATACTTGCAGTAATTTTGGTTCTTTTGGTTTTATTGCAAAAATCAGAAGGAGGTGCTCTTGGTATTGGAGTTTCTCAAGAAAATTTTATGCTCTCTAGATCAGCAGGCAGCTTCATGACAAAAGCTACTGCGATTGTAGCAACACTTTTTATTATCTGTAGTTTGGCTCTTACAATAATTTCTAGAGCAGAACTTACTCCTACGGGGTCGGTATTGGATACAGTTGAGGAAAAAACTGAAGACACGCCTTCAATTCCAGAAAATAATTAATTAATCCTTTTCAATTCATTTTTTATTCGCTATAAGATACTTCCATGGCGCGATATATATTTGTAACTGGCGGCGTGGTTTCTTCCCTTGGAAAGGGTCTCTCTTCAGCATCTTTAGCATATTTATTACAATCAAGAGGTTACAAAGTTCGTTTAAGAAAATTAGATCCTTATTTAAATGTGGATCCTGGAACAATGAGTCCGTTTCAACATGGAGAAGTTTTTGTAACCGATGATGGGGCTGAAACAGATTTAGATCTAGGTCACTATGAAAGATTTTCAGGTGTTACTGCAAAGAAAACTGATAACATCACAACTGGAAAAATTTACAGTGATGTACTTAGAAAAGAAAGAAAAGGTCAGTATTTAGGTAAGACAGTTCAAGTTATTCCTCATATAACAGATAGAATTAAAGAATTTATAAATTACGATACAGATAAAGAAGATTTTGTCATTTGTGAAATAGGAGGAATAGTAGGTGATATAGAAAGTTTACCATTTGTAGAAGCGATAAGACAATTTTCTAATGATATTGGTAAAAAAAATGCATTATTTATTCATTTAACTTTAGTTCCTTATTTAAAAGCATCAGATGAAATAAAAACAAAACCAACACAACATTCTGTAAAAGAATTAAGAAGCATTGGTGTTCAACCTGATATTATTATTTGTAGATCAGAAAGACCTATTCCTTTAGAGCATAGAAAAAAAATATCTTTGTTTTGTAATGTTGATATTAAAAATGTGATTGAAACTGTTGATGTTAAAACTATTTATGAGGCACCGATTAGTTTTTTTAATCAAAAATTAGATATTCAAGTTTTAAATTATTTTAAATTAAAATCAAAAAAATCTGCAAATTTGAATCCATGGAAAAAAATAACTAAAATTACTCTTAATACTAAAAGACATGTAAACATCGCAATTATTGGTAAATACGTTGAATTAAAAGATGCTTATAAATCTTTAGATGAAGCACTTACTCATGGAGGAATATCCAATAATCTTAAAGTTAATTTGGTTAGAATAGATTCTGAAAAATTAAAAGTTTCAGAAATAAAAAATAAGCTTAAAAATGTCTCAGGAATTCTAATTCCAGGTGGGTTTGGTAAAAGGGGAACTGAGGGTAAAATTGAAGCGATAAGATATGCAAGAATAAATAAAATTCCATTCCTTGGAATTTGTTATGGTATGCAAATGGCAATAATTGAATTTGCTAGAAATCAATTAAAGATTAAAAAAGCAACCTCCTCTGAATTTGATAAAGGTGGTGTTCATATTATTGGCTTGATGCATGAATGGGAAAAAAGTGGCAGAAAAGTAAAAGGAACAGATAAAGACTTAGGAGGCACCATGAGACTAGGTTCTTATGATGCAATTTTAAAAAATAAATCTAAAATTAGAGATATTTATAAATCTACATTAATTAAAGAAAGACACAGACATAGATATGAAGTGGATATTTCATATAAAGAAAAATTTGAGAAGAAAGGATTAATATTTTCAGGTTTATCTCCAGATCATAAGCTTCCAGAGATAGTAGAACTTAAAAATCATCCTTGGTTTATAGGAGTTCAGTTCCATCCTGAATTTAAATCTAGACCTTTGAACCCACATCCTTTATTCTCCTCTTTTATCAAAGCAGCAAAAAATCATAGATGAGTGCGATTAAAGTAAATTGTGAAAATATAGAAATTTCAAACAATAATAAGATTTGTATTATTGCAGGTCCATGCCAACTTGAGACTGAACAACATGCACTGGATATGGCTGGAAAAATTAAGGAAATTACTTCGAAATTTAGCCTTGGATTTATTTATAAAACTTCATTTGATAAAGCGAACAGAACAAGTTTAAAAGGTAAAAGAGGAGCAGGATTAGATGCATCACTTCCTGTATTTGATAAAATTAAAAAGGAATTAAATGTTCCAATTTTAACAGACATTCATAATGCAGAGCAATGTGAAATTGTTTCAAAACATGTTGATGTTCTACAAATCCCAGCTTTTCTCTGTAGGCAAACCGATTTGTTAATTGCCGCGGCTAAAACAAATAAAATTATTAATGTAAAAAAAGGTCAGTTCCTAGCACCATGGGACATGGTAAATGTAACTAAAAAAATTTCAGACTCAGGAAATAAAAATATCCTAGTCACAGAAAGAGGTGCAAGCTTTGGATACAACACTTTAGTCTCTGACATGAGATCATTACCTATAATGGCAAAGAATGGTTATCCTGTAATTTTCGATGCCACTCATTCTGTTCAACAACCAGGTGGCCAAGGAGAATCCTCTGGTGGTCAAAGAGAATTTGTTGAATATTTAGCAAGAGCCGCAGTTGCAGTTGGAGTTGCTGGTGTATTTATTGAAACGCACCAAGATCCTGACAATGCGCCTTCAGATGGACCAAACATGGTACCATTGAATAAATTAGAGAATCTATTAAAACAATTACACGATATAGATAATCTAATTAAAAAATAGTGAGTAAAATTTTAAAAGTAAATGCACGTCAAGTTTTTGACAGCAGAGGAAATCCAACGTTAGAGGCAGAGGTTTATATTAAAAATAATAGTGCATCCGCTATTTGTCCTTCAGGTGCTTCCACAGGAACTTTTGAAGCATTTGAAAAAAGAGATAAAAATAATAAAAGGTATTTAGGAAAAAGTGTTTTAAATGCAGTTAACTTAGTTAACACTAAGATTTCAAAAAAATTAAAAGGACAAAGTATCCATAATCAAGAAAGAATTGATGCTTTGTTAATTAACTTAGATGGTACAAAACAAAAAACTAACTTAGGTGCTAATGCGATGTTAGCGGTTTCTATGGCTGTAAAAAAATTGTCTGCAAAAGCAAAAAAGTTACCTCTGTATAAAACCTTTTCTCAAAAAAATAACTTTCAATTACCTTATCCATTAATGAACATTATTAATGGTGGAGCGCATGCAAATAATGGTCTTAGAATTCAAGAATTTATGATCAGACCTGATCGAGCAAAAAGTTTTTCTGAGGCGATGCGGATTTGTTTTGTTGTTATTAAAAACTTAAGTAAATTAATTAAAGACAAAGGCTTATCAACTTCAGTAGGTGATGAAGGTGGTTTTGCACCTATGATCAGTAGTAATAATCAAGCTTTAGATTTAATTGTGAGTGCAATTAAAAAATCAGGGTTTATTAATGGTAAAGACGTTTCTATTTGTCTAGATGTGGCTGCTAATGAACTATATAAAAAGAACAAATATTCTATTCATTCTAAAAGTTATATTACAGTAGATAAATCCATTAAAGAATATCAAAAAATTATTAAAAGATATAAAATTAAGTCTATCGAAGATCCCTTTGCTGAAAATGATTGGTTGGCATGGAATAAATTAATGAAATCAATAAAAAAAGTTCAGATCGTTGGAGATGATTTATATGTAACAAATCTTGAAAGATTAAAGAAAGGTTTCTTAAATATTTCCTCTAATTCAATATTAATAAAGCTAAATCAAATTGGCACTGTTTCAGAAACGTTAGATGTAATTAAATTTGCTCAAACCATAGGATATAAAACAATTATATCTCATCGATCAGGTGATAGTGAGGATACGTTTATTGCAGATTTAGCAGTGGGCACTAATTCAAATCAAATTAAAACAGGATCTTTAGCTAGATCTGAAAGGGTTGCAAAATATAATCAATTAATCCGTATTGAAGAAGAACTTGGAAAAAAAGCGAGGATGAATAAGATCAATTAATGCTCCGATTAATAAAAAGAAATTATTTTTTATTAATATCTGTTTTTCTTATTTTTTATTTTAGTTTTAACTTAGTATCTGGAGAAAGAGGCCTTTTTTCGTATATAGAAAAAAAGGAACTTTTGTCTAACTTGAAAAAAGAAGAATTAACCCTAACTAATAAAATAGAAGATGTGGATCATAAAAATTCACTTCTAAGTACTAATTTAGATCTTGATTATATTGAGACTTTAATTAGAGAACGATTTTTATTTGGTAAAAAAAATGAGACAATTTATATAATTAAAAAAGATGAAAAGTAGACATCCAGAAAAAGAAAACAAACCGGTTAATCCAATTAAAAAAAAACCTGAATGGATTAGATCTAAACTTACAAATAGTAAGGAATTCTTTTTAACCAAGACAATAGTGAATAATAATAATCTTGTAACTGTTTGTCAGGAAGCAAACTGCCCAAATATAACTGAATGTTGGAGTAAGCGACATGCAACTTTTATGATTATGGGAGACACCTGTACCAGAGCTTGTGCTTTTTGTGATGTTAAAACTGGTTTACCAGAAAAATTAGATCAACTTGAACCTGTTAAAATTGCAGAAGCAGTAAAAAAATTAAATTTAAAACATGTTGTAATTACTTCAGTGGATAGAGACGACTTAGATGATGGAGGATCAGAACATTTTTTTGAAGTGATTAATCAAACTAGAAAATCAAACCCAAAGACTACTATTGAAGTTCTCACACCTGATTTTTTAAGAAAAGGAGATGCATATAAAAAAGTTTTAGATGCTAAACCAGATGTTTTTAATCATAATATTGAAACTGTCCCTAGTCTTTATTTAAAAGTTAGACCTGGATCTAGATATTTTGCATCATTAGAACTTTTGAAAAATGCAAAAAAAGTTAACAAAAATATTTTTACTAAATCAGGAATAATGGTTGGCTTAGGGGAGACAAGAGATGAAATTTTACAAGTCATGGATGATTTAAGAGCTGCAGATGTTGATTTCATAACGATCGGTCAATACCTACAACCATCGACTAAACATTATCCATTAGATCGATATTACACGCCAAAAGAATTTGAAGATTTAGGAACAATTGCAAAAGCTAAAGGATTTTTGTTAGTTTCTTCATCTCCTTTAACAAGATCCTCATATCATGCTGATGAAGATTTTGCGAAACTTCAACAAAACAGATTAAAAAATAATTAATGCCAAAAGCATCAGTTAAGCGATTAATTGATAACAGAAAAGATAAATTAATCGAGTTTGTTTTAGACATTGAAAAATACCCAGAATTTATTCCTTTCTGTGATAATTCAAAGGTTTATGAGAGAAGTGATGACGGCGATACAATAAATATAATAGCGGATCTTACAATAGGTAAGGGGCCGTTTAAGGATACATTTAAAAGCGACGTTAAATTAAATAAAAAAAATGATCATATTCATGTGGTTAATTTAGGTGGACCATTAAATCATTTAGAAAATAATTGGAAATTTATTGAAGTAGGAAATGATACTGAAGGTTATAAAACAGAAGTTTTATTTGATATTGATTTTGAAATCGAAAATAAGTTTTTAAATATTCTAATGACTAAATCTTTTCAATTTGGTTTGGAAAAGATAGCAGACGCATTTCAAAAAAGAGCTGAAAGTATTAAATAATTTTACTAATTATCTTAATTACGTTACTGACTGTTGATTTTTGAATTGAATAACGATTTTTTGATTTAAATTTATTTTCTTTTATAAGCAGTGCTTTACCTTTTTTGACCCCAATATAAACAAGGCCAACGGGTTTTCGTTTTGATCCACCTCCTGGTCCAGCAATTCCAGTTATGGAGACATTGATTTTACTTTTTGAAATTTTAGATAAATTTTGAACCATTGCCTTACAACACTCATGGCTTACCGCACCATATTTCTCAATAATATTTTTATTAACTTTTAATATCTTTATTTTAGCTTGATTAGAGTAAGTGGTTAGACCCATTTGAAAGTATTTTGAGGAATTAGCTAATTTAGTAAAATTATGAGCCAATAATCCACCCGTACAAGACTCAGCTACGGATATAGTTAATTTTTTTTTAATTAATTTTTTATGAAGTAATTGAATACTCATTAGAATTTTATGCTTATAAAATATATTAATATCATTGAATATAACCCTGCCATTACATCATCCATAATTATTCCAAAATAGTTCTTGTGGTTTTTATCAAAGTAACTTACTGGAAAGGGTTTTAGGATGTCAAAAAATCTAAAAAAAACAAAAGATAAAATATAATAAATTTCAATTTCAATTGAAATACTTATTTGATTAGTTTGATTTAAATACAGTAACAAAATTAAAGGCATAGATTGCCCCAAAACTTCATCGATTACTATTTGTCTTGGATCTTTATTTTTAAATTCAGACTCAGAATCTTTTACTGCATAAAATGAATAAAAGAATAAAAGTAAAAAAAAAATAATTGAAAATTTAAGGTCTGTGTATCCTAAAATTTCATAAGCAATATAAATAAAAACAGTTGTTACAGCAGAAGTTATAGTCCCAGGAATTTTGGTTAAATATCCATAACCAAAGAAAGTTGATAACAAAACATTTATTTTTTTCATTGCGTAATTGAGCAAATAACTTCACAAGCTATTGCTTTTTCCTTTCCGATTAATCCAAGTTTTTCTACTGTTTTCCCTTTTAGGTTAATTAATTCTTTATCAACGTTTAATAAATTAGATAAAGATTTGATTATTTTATCACGGTACTTTGAAACTTTTGGTTGTTCACATATTAAATTTATATCTAAATTATTTATATAAAAGTCATTATTATTTAATATTTCGACAATAGGTTTAAGCATTTTAGGCGATCTAATATTTTTATATTTTTTTTGATTGTCAGGAAAAAAGGTACCTATATCTTTTTTTCTCATTGCTCCAAGAAGAGAATCGATTATTGAATGAATAATCACATCCCCGTCTGAATGTCCTTTAAGTCCTGAGTGATAAGGTATTTTTGTACCACCTAAAAAAAGTTTTTTTCCTGTTATTAATCTATGGATATCAAAACCAATACCAAAATAAGTTTTATTATTTTCTATATCTTCTTTAAATGTAATTTTATTATTTAAATTTTCTCCTTTAATAAATTTAATTTTAATATTGTTTTCAATAAATAATGTTGCTTCATCAGTAATTTTATTTTTTTGTTTATTTGAGAGAATATATAAATCTTTAAATTTAAAAGCTTGAGGAGTTTGAGTTAAAATTGAATTATTTCGATTTAAGTTAAACAGTTCGTTTTTTACTTTGTATTTAATAGAGTCTTTTGAATTTATGGTAGGTATTACTGCTTTGTTTTTTTTAAGTGATTTAAGTAGAATTTTTAAAAGCTTGATTGTGAAATTTGGTCTAGCAGCATCGTGAATTAAAACATTATTAGGTTTAAATTTTTTTATATATTTTAAGGCTATCAAAGAAGAATCAGACCTTTCTTTTCCACCTTTTATAATTGATACATTTTTGGGAAATTTTTCTTTAATACTTCTTTTGTTATTTACGACTAATATAATTTTTTTAAATAGCTTTGATTTCAATGCTTTTTCTAAAGAATGTTTAAAAAGT
>CACJYE010000017.1 GCA_902597555.1 uncultured Pelagibacteraceae bacterium | reverse complement strand
CCAGGAATACCTACAAAATTTTTTCCAATCATTGCAGAAATTCCTATTCCAAAAATAGTGAGAGCTAAACCAGTAGCGACATGATTTGTAATTAATGTTTGGGTAAGAAATGCAAAAATTGTTGAAATTAAAACTCCAGCTAACATTGCACCAAAAACTGCTATAATTAAACTTCCAGTAACCGTCATTAGTGCGAAGCCTGAAATAGCTCCTATGATCATCATTCCTTCAACACCAAGGTTTAGAACCCCCGATCTTTCAGTAATTAGTTCACCACAAGACGCTAAAATCAATGGAACAGCAGAGGCCATTATTGATGCAATTATTAGACCAACAAAATTCACATCGACAATCATTTTTTTGAACCTATTAATTTAAATTTGAAAAAGAGTAGGTAGTCAGAAGCAAGAAGGAAAAATAAAATCATCCCTTGAAAAACCTGACCTGTATATTTTGGTATTTGCATAAATATTTGCGCCGTTTCTGCACCTAAATAAGTGATTGCAACAACTAGAGATGCAAAAATTATTCCCACAGGATGTAAGCGACCTAAAAATGCAACAATAATTGCAGTAAATCCATAATCTGGAGATACTTCTCTATGAAGCTGTCCAATAGGTCCAGTTATTTCCCCTACTCCTGCAAGACCTGCACAAGCTCCACTTATTAAAAAAACCAGGATAATCATTTTTTTACCTTTGTAGCCAGCATATTTTGCTGTCTTTAAACTAAAACCTGAAACTTTCATTTGGAAACCCAAATATGTTTTATAAAAAACAAACCAACTAATAACCACCGCAGCTAATGCTAAAAATATTCCCGCGTGAATTCTTAGTCCTTCAAATAATAAAGGAAGTCTTGCAGAGTCACTGAACTGTCTAGTTTCAGGAAAATTAAATCCTTCTGGATTGCTCCAAGGACCGACAACAAGATAATCTAAAATTAATTTTGAAACATATACCAACATAAGACTTACTAATATCTCATTAGTATTGAAGTAAGTTTTTAATATTGCAGGTATTGATGCATATATCATACCACCAATTGCGCCAGCTAATATTACTATTGGTAGAATATAGAAACCTTCTTGATCATAAAATAATAATGCAACTCCTCCTGAAACTATAGCCCCAAAAGTCAATTGACCTTCTGCTCCAATATTCCAATTGTTACTTTTAAAACAAAAAGATAAACCAATTGCTATTAAACAAAGTGGTGTGGCTTTTAATAGTAATTCACTAAAACCATATTTATCTGCAATTGGAACTATGAAAAAAAATTTTAGGGCTTCAAATGGTTTAAAACCTAAAATATAAAATATTATACCTCCCGCTATTAATGTGAGAAAAATAGCTAGGACAGGTGTAAAGAAAAATATAGCTTTTGAAGGTTGATCTCTTTTTACAATTTTAATCAATTTCCTCCTCCCATAAGTATCCCAAGTTTCTCAGAGGTAACATCCTCAGCATTCATTATTTTTGATAATTTTCCTCTATGGATTACTGAAATTTTGTCACTTAATTTTAACAACTCATCAGTGTCTGTTGATATTAATATTATTGATTTATTTTGTTCATTTATTTTAATTAATGTTTCATGAATATAATTTATTGCTCCAACGTCTAAACCCCATGTAGGATTAAAACAAATTAATAAATCTGGAGATGTTATTAATTCTCTTCCAATAATTAATTTTTGTAAATTTCCTCCAGATAAAAATTGGCTTTTTAAATCTATATTGTCAGTGTTTACATTAAATTCTGAAATAATTTTTTTTGAATGCTCTTTAATTTTGCTTTCATTTATTAATCCATTATTAAAAAAATTTGAGGATTTAAAATTGTTTAGAGCTACATTTTCAAAAATTGCCATTTGTGGAATAGCAGCTTGTTCAAGCCTATCTTCTGGAGAAAAAGCCATTAAATATTCTCTTCTTTCTTGAGGATTTAAATTCCCAATAAAATTTTTATTAAATTCTATGGAATTCTTATTAGATATAATTTCACCACTTAACACTTGAAATAATTCACTTTGGCCATTTCCTGAAATACCGGCGATTCCTAAACATTCCCCTCGATTTAGAGAAAAATTAATATCAACTAAGTTTGTTTCAAAAGGATCTTCACTTGTAAAATTAAGATTTGTTATTTTAATTAATTGTTCTGACGAAGTATTTTCCTTTTTTTTCTTAATTGTTTTTAAATCCTGACCTACCATTTTGTTAGCAAGAGATTCTATATTTTCATTATTGATTTGACTTACAGAGACCAATTTTCCTCTTCTCATCACAGCAACTTCATCACAAAGTTGCATAACTTCCTTTAGTTTATGGGTTATATAAATAATTAAAATTCCTTCCTCTGAAAATTTTTTTAATGATAAGAATAATTCACTGGTTTCTTGCTCTGTTAATACCGATGTGGGTTCATCCATAATTAAAACTTTTGGGCTTCTTATTAGGCATCTTATTATTTCTACTTTTTGTTTTTGACCTGCTGATAAATTGAGAACAGGAACATCAAGATCAACTGAAAAATTGTATTTTTTCATGATTGTATCTATTTTTTCTTTTAAATTTTCTCTTTGCTCATCTGAGTCTATTATTAAGTTTTCAAATACAGACAAAGTTTCAAAAAGATTAAAATGCTGGAATACCATTCCAATATCATTTTTTTTTGCATCTGATGGTGAATTAAGTTTTAGAATATTTTTATTTAAATAAATTTTACCTTCATCAGGAATGACTACACCTGAGAGAATTTTAACAAGTGTAGATTTTCCAGCACCATTTTCTCCAAGAAGAGCATAAATTTTACCACTATTAAACTCGAGTGAAACATCGTCGTTTGCAACACACCCAGGATATATTTTAGTTACATTTGAAATTTTAAGGTTTGTATTCATTAATTAATTTAATGGTATAGAATTTCCATCCTTATTTTTCTGATATTGACTCGATAAAATTAAATATTTTTTTTTAATTTCGTCTAATATGTTTAAAACTTTTTCTTTTTCTGAAGTAGGTAAATTATCAATAAGTAAATTTATGTTTTGACTTTTCCAATATAAATTTTCTTTATTATATTTTCCATCACTAATATTAAAAACTTCCTTTAGTATATTCAGGTCATGAGGGATATTAAAATCATCATTTGTTGCTGTGTATGGAAACAAATAATAAAAATTATCAAATCCAGAAAAAGTGATTGCACTTAAGCACATACTACAGGGTTCATGTGAACTTAAAAACATGCAGTCTTTCTCATTGGGCCTTGTGTTTGCATCTAATTCATAAAATTTCTTAAGTGTATGCATCTCTCCATGCCACAACGGATTTTCTATTTCGTTATTTGTTTCAGCAATTACAACCGATAAATCATCCTTTTTAATTATTGCGGCCCCAAATATTTTACTACCTCTAGCAACACCCTTTTCAGTAAGAGGTAAGACTTTCTCTAAAAATATATTTAGTATTTTTTCTAAGGCTTTTTCATTCATATGCTTGAACCATCAAATAAAGAACACAATTGTTACTATAATTAAACTTAAAAGTAATAAGAAATAAATTATTTATACAACTTAAAAGTTAATAATTTATTAAAGCAAAAAATGTTAATTTGAACTTATGTTAAAATTTAAATCAGCAATAAGCCTATTAATTATCATAATTTTTTTTTCAGGGTGTCAAACTGTAAAGGAAAAAACAGATGCAATTGTTGAAAAAGAAAATGAAAAATTAAGTAAATTCTTAGGAAAATCTGCCAGTGAACTTCAAATGGAACTTGGAAAACCAGACGAAGATTTTAAAAATGCTAAAGGTAATTTTGAACTAGTTTATAATAGCAAAAAATATCTAGTTCCTTGTGAACGAAGGTTTGAGATTAATTCAGAAAACATAGTCGTTGGTTTTGTATCAAACGGGTGTTTTTAAATTCGATGCTAGAAAAAAATCTGCTCATTATAGGTTTTTTAATTATACAAAACGAACTTGTATAAATTAATCAGTTTTTAAGATTTACTCATACCTGTGGGGACCTCTCCCCACAAGCAAGGTTTAAGACTTATTTAATTTCAATAAGTTTCTTTTTTTTATGTTCTGGAATTATTCTTTCACAAGAAATTGTTAAAAGACCGTCTTTAAGTTCAGCACCATTAACTTTTACATCGTCAGCTATAGTGAATGATCTTGCAAATTGTCTTTGAGAAATACCCTTATGAATAATTTCTCCATTAACATCACCTTCATCAGATTTATTAACTTGTTTAGTTCTAACTGTTAATAAATTGTCCTCGAACTCAACCTCAACGTCTTTTCTGCTAAAACCAGCTAATGCTAATTCAATTGCATAGTTGTCTTTACCTGTCTTTCGTATGTTGTAAGGTGGATAATTTGACTGCATCGTCAAATTCCCATTTCCCAACATATTTTCAAATTGGTCGAACATATCATCAAAACCAATTGAAAAAGGTCTAAGTGAGTTAAATATAGATAGATCCTTACTTGTCATAATATTCTCCTTTGTTAAGCAAGTTTATTTATGTAAGCCCCATTAGGCGACTTACAAAGTTTATATGGGAATTAATTTGTTTTTTTCAAGATTGAAAATGTACTAAATTTTTTTAGAAATCTTTAGTGCAAACGCATAATCAATAGCAATTTCTTCTATTGCGCCATCTCTTCCTGATTTGCCACCGTGACCAGCATTCATTTCAGTTTTCAAAAGAAGTAAATTATTATCTGTTTTATAGTCTCTGAGTTTTGCTGTGAATTTTGCAGGCTCATCAAATAAAACTCTATTATCACTTAAACTTGTTGTAATAAAAATATTTGGATAATCCATTTTTTTAATATTGTTGTAAGGTGCATATGAAAAAATATAATCAAAATGTTCTTTATTTTCTTTTGCATTTCCAAATTCGTCAAATTCTCCAACAGTTAAAGGTAAAGAATGATCTAGATTTGTTGTTAAAGAATCTACAAAAGGAACAGCCATAATAATTCCTAAAAATAATTCAGGAGATTTATTGACAACAGCTCCCATTAATAATCCTCCAGCTGATCCACCCATTCCAATAATATTTCCTTTTGACGTATAATTCTTTTCGATCAAATATTTTGCTGCGTAAATATAATCTTCAAAAGTGTTTTTTTTGTTTGTTAATTTTCCCTCCTTCCACCATTTCATACCTTTTTCCATACCACCTCTGATATGAGCTGTGGCCCAAATTATATCTCTATTTATAAGACTTAGTCTTGTAGAAGAAAAACTTGGGGACATAGAATTTCCATAAGATCCGTAACCGTACAACAAAAGATTTGCAGAACCATCAATTTTAGTCTCTTTGTGTCTCGTGATTGTTAGTGGTACTTTTCTTCCATCATGAGATTCAAACTCGACTCTTTCAACTATGTAATCATCTTTGTTATGTCCAGATGGAATTTCTTGTTCTTTAACAAGTTCTTTAGATTTATTTGATAAATTATATTTATAAACTCTAGATGGTGTTTTAGGAGATGAGTATCCTAAATATACTTCGTCGGTATCTCTATCTTTTTGAGTTAATGTAACTCCTGGTACATAAACTTTTTCATCAGAAAAAATTAATTCTTCTTCTAAGTTCTTAGAAATATTTTTAACAAACAATTTATCTAATGCACCTGATGTTTCACCTCTAATAATCCAATTTTTAAGAAATGTTAGTCCACCAATTAAAACCTCATCTTTAGCTGGTATGAATGTTTTCCAATTTTGTTTCTCTAAACTGTCGCAAATGTCTATTTTAAAGTCTTCAGCATTTTTATTTGTATGATTGTAAAATTTATTATCCCATGAACTTACAGAATAAAGAACACCCCTCTCTCTTTTAATAATAAGCTTGGGAGATGGATTTATTTCATCCGATTTAAAATAATATTGCTCTGAAGTATTGTGATCAGAAGAATTTATAAAATAATATTTTTCATCTGAGCTAATCCCAATACTAACTGTAAAAGCCTCACTTTTTTCTTCAAATATTAATTCATCATCAGTATCAAAATCTCCAATTTTGTGTCTATAAATTTTTCTGGCTCTATGATTTTCATCTAGTTTTGAATAGAAAATATATTTATCATCTAAACTAAATGTAATACCTCCTGAAGTTTCAGTAATTTCTTTTGAAATTATTTTACTTGTTTTTATGTCTCTAATATAAATTGTATAATATTCAGATCCTTTAATATCTAATGAGTATCCAAGATATTTATCGTTGTTACTTACCTCTAAATCTCCAACTCCAAAATATTCTGTTTTAAGTTTTTCTTTTTCTTTATCTCCATCCCATATTTCTTCTATATTTTCTGAACCAATTTTTTTTCTTAGTTTTATAGAATAGTTTCCTTTTGCTGTAGTTTTTGTCCAATACTCATATGTATGATCTTTATAAGGTAAAGACTCATCATCTAATTTTATTCTACCTTTAATTTCATCAAATAATTTTTTTTGAATATCTTTAGTATCTTCTAAGTGATAATCAGTGTATGCGTTTTCTTCTTCTAAATATTTTTTAACTTCTGAGTCTAGTTTTGATTTATCTTTTAAAACTTCTAAAATATTTTTTTGATGTATCCAGCTGTAATTATCTTCCCACTCTATATTGTGACAAGATTTTATCTCTAGTTTTTTTTTAAGTTGTGGTACTTTCATTTTTATAGGAAATATATGAATATTATAATTTATACAGTATTAATTTTAGCAGGTTTATATTTTTTAATAAGATTTTTAACAGGAGTCGCATCAAAAAAAATATCCAAGGGTTTAAGAATTTTATTATTTATAATATTGGCTATTTTTGCAATATTATTTGCAATAGGTGGAAAAGTTTTATTAACTCTACCTTTCACACTTGCAAGTTTGGCACTTTTAAAATTAAAGGGTCTTTCCATTTTTCAATTAATTTCTCTGTATAGATTAATTCAAACTTTAAGAAACTCTGGAAGATTTTCTTTTAACAATCAAAATCCCTCTAATTTAAGCACTATGTCAACCCAAGAAGCATATAGAATTTTAAATTTAAATCCTTCTAAAAGTTTAACAAAAGAGGAAGTAAATAAAGCATACATTAAAATTCAAAAAAAAATCCATCCAGATGTTTCTCCAGAAACATCAAGATTGTCCTCATTGGTGAATGAAGCAAAAGAAATTGTTTTAAGAGACATAGCTTAAATTATTTAATCTTTACTAAATTTATTTTTTATATAAATTTTAAGTATGGATAATATTAAAGGAATATACGCTGCATCAATGTCAGTATTAAATGGAAATTTGACATTAAACATCGATAAAACAATAGAGCATGCAGAAATGGTTATTGATAAAGGATGTCATGGGGCTGCAATTTTTGGAAGCACTGGGCAGGCACAACTTATTCCTATTTCAGAAAAAATTAATTTATTAAATAAACTTGCTACAAATAAATACAAAGATAAATATTTAATTGGAACTGGCCTTAATTCATTAGGAGATACAATAAATTTAATGAGAGTAGCCAAATCATTAAATTTTGAAAATTTTTTAATTATGCCTCCTGCTTATTATTTGTATGGAGACAATGAAGTAATTGATTTTTATAGCAAAATTGTTGAGGCAATTCCTGAAAGTAAAATTATTCTTTATAATTTTGAAAAATTATGCGGATATAAATTTAGTGTAGAATGTGTCAAAGAACTTGTAAAAAGATTTCCAAATCAAATAGTTGGAGTAAAAGATAGTTCTTATAATCTTTTTGAAAATTTAAAGTTAGACAATTTTTCAGTAATGCCTGGCTCCGAGTCAAAGCTACTAAAAGGACTTGAACTAGGATGCTCTGGCATCATTGCAGCTACTTGCAATGCTACAGCTGGATTGGCAAGAAAAGTTTATGATGATTTTAGCAATGGTACACCACAAACAGTTAACGAAAAACTTTGTGAAGTTAGAGGGGAGTTTGAAAAGTATAATCTTATCTCTGGGCTTCATACTTTTTATAAACAAAAGGAAAGTATATACGAAAATTTATTACCTCCTTTAAGAGTTTTAGATGCTAAAAGTGAAAAAAAACTTATTAACAATTTAGAAAAACTTAACTTTTCAATTAAATCTTTAATGGCAGCATAAAATGCAATTAGCAAGATTCCTTAACAGTGTTTTTAAGAAAGATGGATTTATATTAGTTGATGCTAATTCAAAAAATTATATTATTGGAAATCCCAAAAGTGACAATCCTATTAAAGTAAAAATTTTAAACAAAAATCTTCATTATAAACTGTTATTTCATCCAGATCTTTATTTTGGAGAAGCTTATATGGATGGTGAGATAGTTATTGAAAATGGAAGTCTTACTGATTTTCTAGATTTATCATTAATGAATTTTGGAAGAGGGGATTTAAATTTTTTTAGTTATTTAATCAACAGATTGAGGGGTTCTTATAGATACTTAACTAATTTCAATTTTATTAAAAAATCTAGAATGAATGTTTCGCATCACTACGATATCTCAGATGATCTTTATGACTTGTTTCTAGATCCCAAAAGACAGTACTCTTGTGCTTATTTTAAAAGCGAGAGCGATAGTTTAGAAACTGCACAAAACAACAAAATTCAACATATAATTAAAAAATTAAATATAAAACCAAATCAAAAGGTTTTAGATATAGGATGTGGGTGGGGTTCACTAGCAATAGATATTGCTAAAATTGCAAATTGTGAAGTTACAGGAATAACACTCTCAGAAAACCAATTTAATTATTGCAAAAAAAAAGCGAAAGAACTTAATTTAGAAAATCAATTAAATTTTAAATTAATGGATTATAGAGAGATTAATGAAAAGTTTGACAGAATAGTTAGTGTTGGAATGTTTGAACATGTTGGTAGAAAATTTTATAAAAAATTTTTTTTACAAGTTGAAAAATTATTAAAAGATGATGGCGTATCTTTAATACATACTATTGGATCAGTAAACCCACCAAGAGATCCACACCCATGGATTACGAAGTATATATTTCCAGGTGGTTACACTCCAAGCTTGAGTGAAGTTACAACGCCAATAGAAAAAGCAGGTTTAATCGTTGCAGATATTGAAGTTTTGAGGATGCATTATTCGCATACCCTTAGACATTGGAAAGAAAATTGCCTTAAAAATAAAGAGAAAATAATTCAAATGTTTGATGAAAGATTTTTCAGAATGTGGGAATTTTATCTTGCTGGTTGTGAGATGGCATTTAAATGGGGTGATCAAGTTGTATATCAATTTCAATTAACAAAAGATTATTCATCAACTCCAGTTACAAGAGACTATATTTATCAATAAATTATTGATAGATATTAATTTCCTTAAAATGAAAAAAAAGAAAAAAAAGTTAAAAAAAAACGTATCTAAAAACAAAAATAAACGAAAAACTAAAAAAACTTTTAAAAAATTAAAAAAAAGAAATATAAAAAAAACAAAAATAAAACAGAAAAAAACTATAAAAAAAAGTAAAATTAAAGTAATAAAAAAATTTAAATCAATTAAACCAAAGCAAACAAATTTTCTTTTAAAGTTAATAAATTTTCAAAATTCTTTAAAACCCAAAATAAAGTTTAAAATAAATTTAGGTTTTGAAAAATATATTCAAGCATTTTTTGACAAAATATCAGATACAATTTCTCAATACAGAGTGCTTAAAAAGGATGAAGCAAGAAGGTTAAAATTAGAAAAACAAGAAAAGGAGAGATTAGAAAAGATTGAAATTGCAAAAGAAAAACAAAAAGAGGCTGAATTAAAGGTTAAATTAAAAGAACAAGCTCTAAAAGATGAAATTAGGTTAGAAAAACAAAGAACAAAAGAAATAAAATTATTTTTAAGAAAAGAACAAGCCCTTTTAAGAATTGAACAAGCAGAAAAACAAAAGCAATTTTTACAACAATTAAAATTAGATAAGCAAATCGAAAAATTTAGAGTTAGAGAAGTAAAAGAATTAGAAAAATTAGAAAAAATTTCCTTAAAAGAAAAGAGAGAGGATTATGCTGGCTTACAACAAAGAATAGAAAAACTAAAAGAAAAATATAGAATCATAAGAGATCAAAAAATTAGGGAAAGAGTAGAGGCTTTAGGAGTAAAAATTCAAGGAGACGAAGATAGAGAAACACTTCTACAAAAAGAAAAAGAATATACTTTAGCTAGACAAAAAATTGAGTTTGCTCTCGAAAGTTTTTACAGAAGTGCTAGCAGTTTAGTGTTTCAATTAAACAAAAGACATATAACAAGGCATATGTCTATCTTTAGATGTATAGACAGAAGGTTTGAAACAGGAGAAATATTTGTTAAATGGGATGAGGCTTTAGATGATGAATGGCTTTTATTAATTTATATAAAAAATAATTCACCAGATGAAGGAATAGTTATTGAAGATAAAACCAATCCTGAAAAAAATATATCTCACGAGTTTAAAAATAATGAAATATTTAAGGCCTCAGATACTATGGTTGATGCGCTCACTCAATTAATCGCAAGAAAAAGAGCCAAAAATATCAATTAAATTATCTTACATAATTAAGTATTATTAAGAATGTTATTTTCTTCAATACTAATGATTATTTTGTACCTAATATTAAAATATGTTCTTGCGTGGATAAGGTATTTTAATAGCCTCGACTCTAGATTGGGCCAATCTACATGGCGATGGAGTTATGATTATCCTGTAGTTGGTGAAAGAGATATTTCGGATTTAGATGATAAAATTTTTGTAAGATTGAGGAGAAAAAGAAATAGAGTTATAACTCTTATGTATTCAATATTATTGATAATGTTCTTGTTATCAATGTCTTTACTAAGTGAATTTTTAATATTTTTCTTAACTTAGTTTTTAAGTTGCTTTTTATTTTTTAAATATAAAAAAAAAGCAATCATTTCATAACCATATTTAAAGATTGTGAAAACTATTGGTAATTTAAAAAATTTATACAAAAATTTATATTTAGGAATTTTTTTCCAAACATAAAGAAATGCCTCAGCACCCTGAATAACTTTACCATTTTCTTTAACATGTAGTCTTCTTAATAATTCTTTATCATTTCTTGAAGTTTCTTTTGCAGCATCAGAATTATTAGTTATATCAATCCAGTCAATATCTTTGATATTCTCTTTTTTATATAAGTTAATTTCCGATCTACAAATTTTACAAGAATTATTAAAATATACTTTCATATAATAATAATTAACTTTTAGTAAGAAATTGTACATGCGTAAAATGATCAGTTGAAAATTATCAACAAACCACTATTTAAAATGAATGAGTAATTTCTTTAATAAATTTGACTTAACAAGACAAGACGCAGATAAAATAGTATCTGAGACGCTAAATAATTGTGATGATGGTGAGCTTTATTTAGAGGAGTCTAAATCAGAGTCAATTATGTTAGATGATAACAAAATAAAAAGCTCAAATTATAGTTCTGATTTAGGATTTGGTTTTAGAGCCATCTCAAACGAGGTTGTTTCTTATTCATATTCAAATGAAATCTCAAAAGATTCACTAAAAAATTCTTCAGAAAATCTTAAATCAACTTTGAAATCAATTAAAGGGACATATAATCATGAAATTCCAAAATCTAATAAAAAATTTTATGAAGATATTAATCCAATTGAACAAAAAACTTTAGACTCGAAATTAGAAGTTTTAAATAAAGTAAACGATTTTTTAAGAAAAAAGGATGGATCAGTAAAACAAGTGACTGCTAGTTTTGCTGGTGAGCATAAATCAATAGAAATTATTCGATCAGGTGGAGAGGCGCTTACTGATGTACGTCCATTAATTAGATTTAACGTCTCTGTGATGTTGGAAAAAAATGGAAGAAAAGAAACAGGTGTATATGGAATTGGTGGTAGACAATCTTATGATGATTATTTAAAAAATGATAATTGGAAAAATGTTTGTGAAGAGGCTTTTAGAATTGCATCAGTAAATTTAGAAAGTAAACCAGCACCTGCTGGTGAGATGAAAGTAGTCCTAGGACCTGGTTGGCCTGCTATATTAATTCATGAAGCAATTGGTCATGGTCTAGAAGGAGATTTTAATAGAAAAAAAACATCAGCGTTTCATGATCTTATGGGAGAAAAAGTTGCAAGTGAAGGTGTAACAATTGTTGATGACGGAACGATAGATAATAGAAGAGGTAGTCTAACTATTGACGATGAGGGAACGCCAACTGAGCGAACAGTTTTAATTGAAAATGGTATTCTTAAAAACTTTATGCAAGACAGGCACAATGCAAGATTAATGAATACAAAATCTACCGGATCTGGAAGAAGAGAAAATTATAGACACATTGTTTTGCCAAGGATGAGAAATACAATGATGTTAAGTGGCAATCAAACCCAAGATGAAATGATCAAATCTGTTAATAAAGGAATTTTTGCAGTAAGCTTTGGAGGCGGCCAGGTAGATATTACATCTGGAAAATTTGTTTTTAATTGTACTGAAGCTTACGAAATAAATTATGGAAAAATTGGATCTCCAATTAAAGGTGCAACACTTATCGGTGATGGACCATCAATACTTAAAGAAGTATCGATGGTAGGAAATGATATGATGCTAGATCCAGGCATAGGAACTTGTGGAAAAGCAGGACAAGGAGTTCCTGTGGGAGTCGCTCAGCCTTCAATTTTGATCGATAAAATGACAGTTGGTGGAACAAAACTTTAAAGTATTATGGTTAAGGATCAAGAATTTCTAAAATCGAAAGCTTCATATTGTTTAGATTTAGCAAAAAAAATGGGAGCAACTGATGCAAGTGTTACTGTTGGTCACTCAATTTCTGAAACAGTTAATTTTAGAAATAAATCACTAGAGGCCTCAGATAGATCAGATGGATTAGCATTAAGTATAGAAACTTATTTAGGCAAAAAAAGATCATCAATTTCATCATCAAATTTACTAGATGAAAATATAAAAACTTTAATTGAAAAGTGCTTTGAAACAACAAAAATTACACCAGAAGATGAATTTAATTCTTTGCCTGATAAAAATTTATTAGCCAAACAAATTAGTAGCCTTAATTTGTATGATGAAACAAGATTCGAAAACGATAAAAAAATAAAATATTTAAAAGATTTAGAGGAATCAGCTTCATCAGATGAACAAATCATAAATACAGAATCTAGTTTCACTGAAAATAAATCAAATTTTATTTTAGCTAATAGTGACGGTTTCTGTGACGGTTATAAAACCTCTTCTTTTTCCACTTCTTGTGTAACAGTTGCAAAAGATGAAAATAGTATGGAAAGAGACTACGAATTTTCTAGCAAACGTCATTTGTCTGATATTAAGCAAGCAACAGATCTCGGAAATAAAGCTGCCAAGCAAACTATTAGAAAATTGAGCCCTAAAAAAATTGAAAGTGAGAAGATCAGCTTAATTTTTGATAAAAGAATTTCAAAGGGAATGTTAAGTGCTTTTGCAAGTGCAATATCTGCCTCTTCAATTGCAAGAGGCACTTCATTTTTAAAAGATAAAATTGATCAACAAGTTTTTGCTAATTCGATAAATGTAATTGATAAACCAGATATAATTAAAGGAATGGGTTCTCAAAATTTTGATTCAGAAGGTGTAAATTCAAATACATTACAACTTATAGAGAATGGAATACTTAAAAATTATCTTGTGGACACTTACAATGGAAAAAAATTAAATTTAAAATCAAATGGAAGAAGTGGTGGTACTACCAATTTATATTTTGAAAAAGGAAATATAAGCTATGAAGATCTTATGAAAAAAAATTCAAGAAGTCTTTATATTACTGAAACTATTGGCCACGGATCTAACCTTGTAACAGGAGATTATTCAGTAGGTGCCACTGGTTTTTTAGTTGAAGATGGAGAATTTAAATTTCCTGTTAATGAAATAACAATTGCTGGAAATTTCAAGGATATGTTCAAAAATATAATTTTAGCTAATGATTTAGAATTTGAATATTCAGTCAATTCACCAACTATGATGATAGAAGGTATGACTGTTGCAGGAAAATGAGCAGTTATTGTGTCATCGGCTCTGGAATTTCTGGAGCAACAATAGCTAATTTGTTAAGTAAAAAAAATTCTGTACATATTTATGACAAAGCTCGAGGTCCAGGTGGTAGATCTTCTTTTAAAAGATTAAATAAGTCAAAAGGATTTGATCACGGAGCACAATATATTTCTCCAAAATCAGTTAAATTTAAAAAATTTATTAAAAATTTATGTAAAAAAAAAATTCTAAAAAAATGGAGTGGCAAACATATTTTTTTAAATAAATTTAAAAAAGAAAATAAAAATCATATTAAAATAATTGGTTACAAAGGTAACAATGATATTAGCAAATACTTAATAAAGAATATAAAATGTAATTTTCAAAGTGAGTTAGAGAAGATTAAATTTGTAAACAATAAATGGAGACTAGTTTTTAATAACAACCAAATAAAATATTATGATAAATTAGTGTTAACTTGCCCATTTCCACAATTAAAAAAATTATCAAAAAAATTTATAAAAGATCCGTTCATTAAGCAAAAAATCAAGATGGATGCAAATATTACAGTCATGATTGAAATTAAAAAAACAAATAAAAACATATCGAGTTATTTATTTGATGACAAAATTTTAGGGTGGGCTGCTAAAGAAAATAGTAAAAAAAGATTTAAAAGTAATAATGATTTATGGACTTTACAAAGTACAAATTTATGGGCAAATAAAAAAATAAATAAGAATAGAGAAAATAAAGAAAAAAACTCAAAAATTTTAATTGATCAATTTTTTAAACTTACTGGAATTAAAAAAACGAAAATATTAACTTCATTAAATCATGGTTGGAAATATTCCTCAAATTCTAGATCCTTAAAGGTTAAAAGTTATTGGAATAATAAATTAAACTTAGGAGTGTGTGCAGATTGGTTTGTAGGTCCTAGAGTAGAGGCAGGATGGATAAGTGCAAACGATCTCTATAAAAAAATAAATAAATAATTTTATTCAAGATTTTTTAAACGATATTCCCAATCTCCCATTCTTTTATATGTAACTTTTACAATAATTGAAGTTTTTTTATCAAGCCAAATATCAAAATTTAATTTTTTATCTTCAGGAAGAGACATATCTTTAGATGTAAGTTTGAAATGATCTGTTTCGTATTGTTTGCCATTAATTGAAATATTTTCCTTGCCAATAAAAGTAACTATTTGTTTTTTTATACTTCCAGAAATAGGACTTATTTGGCTTTCTGCTTGTAAAATTTTATGACTCCACCAATTTCCAATAATAGTTTTAATAGAAGCTTCACCTGAATATGAAGATCCCTTTATATCAAACTTTTTATTATTTTTATCTAATTTTAAGTTTACAAATTTTTCTTTTTTATTTTGAAGTGTCTTTGATTGAAAAGATATTAAATTATCTTCTAAATAAATTTCCTCCCCATATCCCTCTACTTTAAATATTGTTGCTGAAAGTAATTTTACCTCAAATTTATATTCATTTTTTACTATCGTTTTTTCACCTTCTCTTGTAAAAAAATAATTGTTATAGCCAATTACTTCATCATTTCTTAAGATCTCCATTTCTATTTTGTGAAATTTGTTATAATGACCAATATGAGCTAGAGAAATTGATGATAAAAATATAATAAGCAAGATAAGAATAAACTTTTTCATTTGCTAGTTACAATATTAGAATTTTTCATTAATAGATATAGCTTATTAAAATTATGTTTTTAAAAATAAAAAAAATTCCAAAAGTAAAATGGAGCTCAGAAAAACCATTTAATTTTAAACCGAAGTTTTCTACATTTTTTTTCTTATGTTTTGGCTTGTCTTTATTTGGATTAGGTGAAGGATTGTTAATTGTTTCATTCACAGGAGCCTCTCCCTGGAGTGTTTTAGCTCAAGGTATTTCTTTAAATGTTAATTTAAGTATTGGAACTATCACATTATTTATAAGTATTGCTGTTTTAATTTTATGGATACCTCTTGGACAAAAACCAGGGATGGGAACAATATTTAATGCTTTGATAATTGCAATTATGATTGATCTTTGTATCAAATATGTTCCAACACCATCAAATTATATTCATCAATTATTATTAGCTATAATTTCTGTGGTCATGGTTGGAATAGGTGGGGGTATTTACTTAGTATCGAATTTAGGAGCTGGTCCTAGAGATGGACTGATGATAGGATTACAAAAATTAACTAATTTTCCTATAGCTGTTGTAAGAGCAACATTAGAAATTTCAGTTGTTAGTATTGGATGGTATTTAGGGGGAACAGTAGGGATTGGAACATTATTATTTGCATTTGGAATAGGCCCATGTGTTGCGTTAGGACTTTATTTAGTTGATAAAACTTTTGATTAGGCTGCAGCTGTAGCTTTTTCGCTTTTCTTTCTTTCGTGTGGATCAAGAATTGCTTTTCTTAATCTACAAGAGTCTGGAGTTATCTCTAAAGCTTCATCACTATTAAGCATACTTAATTGTTCAGCAATAGACATTGTTCTGACTGGTGTAAGAACAACATTTTCGTCTGTACCTTGAGTTCTCATATTTGTTAACTTTTTACCTTTCATGACATTGATTATCATGTCACCTGGTTTAGGTGCAAGACCAACTATCATTCCAGGATAAACAGCATCATTATGAGTTACAAACATTTCTCCTCTTGCTTGTAGGTTAAATATCGCGAATGCAACTGCTTTTCCTTGTTCCATAGAGATTAATGCTCCATTTCGTCTACCTTCCATTTCTCCTTCAAAAGGACCATAGCTATGAAATATTCTATTTATCACTCCATTGCCTTTTGTAAGCGTAAGAAATCTACTTGTGTAGCCCATTAACCCCCTAGTAGGCGCATGAAAAATTAATCTTTTCTTGTTGGTTCCAGTATCTTTTAATTCTATTAGCTTACCTTTTCTTCTGTTCATAGAATCAATTACTTTTGAAGAATGTTCTTCATCAAGGTCCATAGTAATTTCTTCAATTGGCTCAAGTTTATTTCCACTTTCATCAGTTTTATATAATACTTTTGGAGGACTGACTGTCATTTCAAAACCTTCTCTTCTCATTTGAGTTAAAAGAATTTCCAACATTAGCTCACCTCTACCACTCACAACAAAAGAATCTTTACCTTCGTTTTCTGAAAATGTAATACCAACATTATTTTGTGACTCTTGAACTAATCTATCTCTTATTTGGGTGCTGGTTAGTTTTTTACCTTCAGTTCCAGCTAAAGGTGAAGTATTCACAGTAATTGTAATTGACATTGTAGGAGGGTCTATCGGAGTAGCAGGGATAGGCTCATTGACTTCTAAGTCACATATAGTATCAGCAACGTTCGCTTTTTCTAATCCAGCAACAACTACAATATCCCCAGCTTCACCAACATCTATTGGAACCTTTTTAGTTCCCTCATATCTAAAAATTTTTGTTAATTTTCCTTCGTCAACTTTTTCACTATTTAAATTGATTGCTTTTATAGACTGGTTTGCTTTCGCAGTTCCTTGTGTAATTCTTCCAACTAAACTTCTTCCTAAAAAACTATCTGCATAAAGTAGTGTTGACAACATTGCAAAAGGTTTATTTTTATCAAGTTCAGCAGGCTTTACATGATCAACAATTAAATCTAACAAAGGATTTAAATTTTCTCTTGGACCATCAACTTCATGATCTGCCCAACCTGATCTTCCACTAGCATACAGAACTGGAAAATCTAATTGCTCTTCATTTGCGTCTAAGCTAACAAATAAATCAAATGTTTCATCTAAAACTTCATTAGCTCTTTGATCAGCTTTATCTAATTTATTAATAACAACAATTGGCTTTAATCCTTGTTTAAGTGCTTTTGATAATACAAATTTTGTTTGAGGCATAACACCTTCTGCAGAGTCAATTAATAACAGTGCTCCGTCTGCCATACTTAAAACTCTTTCAACTTCAGCAGCAAAATCTCTATGGCCTGGAGTATCGATTATATTTATTCTTGAACTATTCCAATTAATTGAAGCAGGTTTTGCTAAAATTGTGATTCCTCTTTCTTTTTCGAGCTCGCCGGAGTCCATTAATCTTTCATCAACAACTTCATTCTCTCTAAATGAACCGCTTTGTTTCATCAGATTATCAATTAGAGTAGTTTTGCCATGATCAACATGGGCTATAATCGTTATGTTTCTAATATTGTTGCTCATAAATTCTGGCTCTTATACATATTTAAAAGGATATTAAAACTCAAAAAAACTCATAACTGGCTTGAATAATTTTCAAAATTAAGGATTAATTTGTCTTTTTTTGCTTATCTTTTTTAAGTTTTCTTTTTTCTTTAAAGCTCAATTTAGGTTTTTTTTTGACACTAGAGTCTTTAAATGATTTACCGCTATATCTTTTTGACATAATTAATCTTCACATAAAAAAAAGGCCATCTTAAGATGGCCTTTTAAATTTTGTTTTAGAAAATGAGGAATTACATACCCATTCCACCCATTCCTCCCATGCCTCCCATGCCACCAGGCATTCCACCAGGCATTCCACCAGCTGCATCTTTTTCCTCTGGCTTGTCAGCGATCATTGCTTCTGTAGTTACTAATAATCCAGCAATTGAAGCGGCATCTTGTAGAGCAGTTCTCACAACTTTAACTGGATCAATGATACCTTTTGCAAACATATCGCAATACTCTTCACTTTGAGCATCATAACCATGAGTTTTTTTCTTTTGCTCTAATAATTTACCAACTACAACCGAACCATCTACACCAGCATTTTTGGTAATTTGTCTAATAGGTGATTCCAATGCTTTTCTAACAAGATCCACGCCTGCTTTTTGATCATCACCTTTTGCCTTAACTTTATCAAGTTCTTGAGCAGCATAAAGAAGAGCACAACCACCACCTGTCACA
>CACJYE010000016.1 GCA_902597555.1 uncultured Pelagibacteraceae bacterium | reverse complement strand
ACAGAAACTATTTAGAAAAAACGTTAGTTTTATCAGTTTTTTCCCATGAAAATGAACCATTTTCTTCAGGCGCTCTACCAAAGTGACCATAGGCGGCTGTTTTTTCATATATTGGTTTATTTAAATTTAACATTTCTCTGATACCTCTAGGGCTCAAATCAAAATTTTCTTTAATCTTTTCGACAACAAATTTATTTTTATCTATATCGTTATCAAATAAATCAACGTAAATTGAAAGTGGTTTTGATACACCAATTGCATAAGCTAATTGAATTAAACATTTTTCAGTAATTTTTGAACCCACAACATTTTTAGCAATATACCTTGCCGCGTAAGCTGCAGATCTGTCAACTTTAGTTGGATCTTTTCCTGAAAAAGCACCACCACCATGAGGTGCAGCACCACCATATGTATCGACAATAATTTTTCTACCTGTCAAACCACAATCTCCATCGGGACCACCAATCACGAAATTACCTGTTGGATTTACATAAAACTCATCTTCATTGAAACCATTAAGAAAATTCTCAGGAATAGATTTTAACATATAAGGTCTTAATAAATCTCTTACTTGTGCTTGATTAACATCAGCTGAATGTTGTGAAGAGATAACTACAGATTTTACTTTTGAAGGTTTTCCATCAACATATTCAAATGTTACTTGGCTTTTTGAGTCTGGTTCAATATTTTTTAACTTTCCTGACTTTCTGTCTTCCGCCATCAATCTTAAAATTTTATGAGAATAATGAATTGGTGCTGGCATTAAAACATCTGTTTCATTACATGCGTATCCAAACATGATACCTTGATCTCCAGCTCCTTCATCTTTATTTCCTGATGAGTCCACTCCCATAGCAATATCAGCTGATTGGGAATGTAAATGACTTTCAATTTTTGTTGTTTCTTTCCAAGTAAATCCTTGTTGGTCATAACCAATATCTTTGATACAATTCCTTACTTTTTGAATTAATTCATCTTTTTTAATTTCTGGTCCCCTTATTTCACCAGCTAAAACGACTTTGTTTGTAGTAGTTAGTGTTTCGCAAGCAACTCTAGAATACGGATCTCCAGAAATAAAACTATCAACAACCATGTCTGAAATTCTATCAGAGACTTTATCCGGATGGCCTTCAGAGACAGACTCGCTTGTGAAAAGATAATTTTTTAAATTACTCATTTCTAAGTTTCTTAAATGAAAATATTAAAAAAATATACAATAAAATTATAAATCCAAAAATTTTGTTTCCAAATTTTGCAAATAGAGTTGTCTCAATTTTTCTAGACTCAATTAAATCAATGTAACCTGATTTATTTATATCAACTTTTTGCTCAATAACTCCTAGTGGATTAATAATTGCTGTTGTCCCATTATTTGCAGACCTTAAAACATATTTCCCACTCTCTATCGCTCTAAAAATACTATGAGTTAAATGTTGCTCTGGTCCAATTGATTTACCAAACCAGCCATCTTCTGAAATATTTATAATATAATCAAACTTACTATTTGTAAAAATTTTACCTGAATAAATTATCTCATAACAAATAAGAGGTAATATTTTAACTGATAAATTATTATATTTCAGATTAATTATGTTTCTTTGTTCACCTTTTGAATATGATTGATAGTCATTAGTAATTGTTTTTAAACCAATACTTTTTAATAAGTTTTCAAAAGGTAAAAATTCACCAAAAGGAACAAGATTAATTTTGTTATATGAATTTATTACATTAAGGTTATAATCAAAAATAGATAATGAATTAAAATATTTAATAGTTTTATTTTCATCTTCTTTACTATTTATCCCAATCGCTAATAAATGATTTTCGTTGAATTTATTTTCAAATAACCATTTGTATTCTTTTAGTTGGTCTTGTGAAATACCTGGAATAATACCTTCTGGCCAAATAAAAATTATTTTTTGATTTTTTTTAGGAGAGCTGATTTCAATTAGCTCTTCTATTGCAGTTATAGGATCAACATTGTTATAAAACCTATCTATACTTATATTTGAACTTAAAATTCTTAGTTTATAATCAAGTTTTTTTACTTCTTGATTATTAAATTTTTCTAAATTTTGTGAACCAAGTATATAAAATGACATTGTTGTAATCAGAAATGCAACACAAATACTAATATCTTTTTTATTCTCTTTTAAAATGAATATTGATGGACTTGTAAATAATGAAATGCAGAAAAGATTAAAGCTGTATGTGCCTATGACTGATGTAATGTTTAAAATTTCGATTTGATTAGAGAAACTATAAGCAATTAAATTCCAAGGGAAACCAGTGAGTATTGATCCTCTTACAAATTCCACTATTCCAAATGTTAAAGAAAAAAGAAAAAATGAGCTTAAATTATTATTTGGCTTTAAAACCATAAATAGATAAGCAACTAAAGCATAAAACAAGGCTAAGAAACCAGGTATTAATATTATTGTAAAAGGTATTAAAAACTTAAAATTTTGATCAAACGTTAATGATATTGAGATCCAATATAAATTACTTACAAAATAACCAAACCCAAATAACCAACCATAAAGAAAAAATATTCTTTTATTTTTATAAAACTCAATTTTTTTTATTAAAAATATATAGAATAAACTAAAAGTTAAAAAATTTAATACAACATAATTAAATGGAGGCAAACTTAAAGAAGTAAGCACTCCTAATAAAATTAAATAAATTAATTCAATATAAAATTTATTTTTCAATTTATTTTTGATTGTACAGATTTAAATAATAAATTTTCCTCTTTTAACATTTTGAAATAATCTTTATTTTTTTTATGATCAAAACCTAAAAGGTGAAGAAAACCATGTATTAATATTTTAGTAACTTTTTCTTTAAAAGATTTTAAATCTTGTGCTTTTGGTTTATCTAAATAATTATAGCTGATGATAATGTCTCCCAAATAAGTATTTTTTTTAATTTTTATTTTTTTATCTAATGGAAAAGATAAAATATCTGTAGATTTATTTTTTTTTCTAAAAACCTTGTTTAATTTTTTAATATTCTTATTATTTGAAAGTAATAGAGTGAAGGTTACTTTTTTATTTAAAAATTTATATTTTTTCGGAAAAGCTTTACATATTTTTTTAAAAAAAATATCTTTATTTTTAAGCCTTTTTGACCAAGCCTTCTCCTCAGAGAAGACATTAATACTAATCATTATTTGAGTATGCTTTAACTATTTTAGAAACAAGTGGATGTCTGACTACATCTGAATGATCAAAATCAACTATGGATATTTCCTTTAAATGCCCTAGTAACTCTTTTGATCGAACTAATCCTGACATACTTTTATTTGGTAAATCAATTTGAGATGGGTCACCATTTACAACAATTTTAGAATTTTCTCCAATACGTGTTAAAAACATTTTTATCTGAGTATCCGTAGCATTTTGTGCTTCATCTAAAATTGCAAAGGAATTTTTTAGAGTTCTACCTCTCATAAAAGCTAAAGGTGCAATCTCTATATCTCCAATCTCAATCATTCTTTGTATTTTTTCAAAGTCAAAGAGATCATATAAAGAATCATATAAAGGTCTAAGATAAGGGTCTACTTTTTCCTTCATATCACCAGGTAAAAATCCCAAACGCTCACCTGCTTCTACAGCTGGTCTTGAAAGAATAATTCTCTCAATCTTTTTTTCTAAAAGCATAGTTAGACCTACAGCCACTGCCAGAAAAGTTTTTCCAGTTCCTGCTGGTCCAGCGGAAATTACAATATCACTCTCCCTTAGAGCTCTCACATACCTTTTTTGTTTTTCAGATCTAGGAATTATAGATTTTTTGGGAGTTTTGATAATGTCTGTAACGTTATTATTTTTTACTTTTTCATTAATCATAAAGTTATCGATTGATGAAAGTATATCTTTATTTTCTATACTTCCATTATTAATAAACTGATTAGCCAAAAATTGAATAGCGTTTTTAATTTTTTCATTCTTTTCAGGTGTTGATTTAATTAAAATTGAATTTCCCCTTGAATATAAGCTACAATTTGTAATTTTTTCCAATTCTTGCAAATTTTTATTAAATTCTCCAATAACACCCATTAACAAGTTATTGTCATGAAATATGACACTTAAAGAATTGTTATCTGAATAAACAAATTTTAAAGACTGGTCGATATTTTTTTTTTTTATTTCACTCAAGTTCTAAGCAACCTTCTGATCCGAATTAGTTATAATTTCACCGAATAAAGTATTTCTATTAATATCTTTAATTCTTACTTGCACTATTTTTCCAATATCACTCTTTTTACCATTAAAAATTACAGATGTCATATACTCAGATCTTCCAAAAGCTTTGCTTTTATCGTCGGTTAAATTTTCAACCAAAACATCTATAACTTTTCCCTTCAATAGGTTGTTCATTTGGATTTGATTTTCGAATAAAACATTTTGAATTTTTTCTAATCTTTCAAAAGAAATTTTTTTTTCAATTAAGTCTAAATTTTCAGCCACTGTTCCAGGTCTTGGGCTAAAGATGAAAGAGTAAGAATTAATAAATTTTACCCTTTGAATTAAATTAAAGGTATCTTTAAAATCCTGATCTTTTTCACCGGGATAACTTATAATAAAATCACTTGAAAATTCTATCTTTGAATTAATTTCTTTTAATTTATCAAAAATATTTAGATATTCCTCAATAGTATGTTTTCTATTCATTGAGTTTAAAATTTTATTAGATCCACTTTGGACAGGTAAATGCACAAGTGGCATTAACTTTTTAGAAGTTTTATAAACTTCAATTAAATCCTCAGTCATATCTTTTGGGTGTGATGTTGTATATCTAACTCTCTTAATTTCAGATAATTTTTCAATATTTAAAATCAAATCTGATAGTCTGAAACCTTCATTATCATAAGCATTTACATTTTGACCAAGTAAAATTATTTCTTTTGCACCATTATCAGCTAAATATTTTGCTTCATTCAAAATTTGTTTAAATGGTCGAGAATATTCTGGTCCTCTTGTATATGGGACTACGCAAAAATGACAAAACTTATCACATCCTTCCTGAATAGTTAAGAAGGATGAAACTTTTCCAGCTTCATTTTTAATTTTACTCAAATATTTAAATTTAGAAACTGCATCAAATTCAGTTTCTTCAATCTTTTTCTTTTTTTTGTTATAATTTAATATTGTGTCATTTATTTTGTGATAAGCTTGAGGACCAATAACTAAATCTATGTAGGGTTCTCTTTTTAGCATCTCTTGATTTTCTGCTTGAGCAACACAGCCTGCAATAATCACCAATGGTTTTTTTTTTGATCTAAAAATTTTTTTTACTCTACCTATTTCTGAGTAAACTTTTTCTTTTGCTTTATCTCTAATATGGCATGTATTTAATAGATAACAATTTGCTTCTTCATATTTTTCTGTTTTTTCATAGCCAATTTTTTTGACTGAATCATATATTCTATTAGAGTCATACTCATTCATCTGACATCCAAATGTTTTGATAAATATTTTTTGACTCATATTATTGGGATTTTTTCTTAACCCCATATAATTCTAATTTATGGTCCACTAATGTATATCCATATTTTTCTGCAACTTTTTTTTGCAAGTTTTCAATTTCTTCGTCTACAAATTCTATGATTTCACCAGTTTTCACATCAATTAAATGATCGTGATGGCCTTCATTTAACTCTTCATATCTAGCTTTTCCACCTTTAAACTCATGCTTTGTTAATATTCCTGTCTCTTCAAATAATTTCACAGTTCTATAAACAGTAGCAATACTTATTTTTGGATCAATTTTAGATACTCTATTGTAAAGCTCATCTACATCCGGATGGTCAGTAGACTCTGACATTACTTGTGCAATTATTCTTCTTTGATCGGTTAATTTAACTCCTTTTGCTATACATTTTTGCTCTATTGTTTCTGACATAAAATAATTTTAACTTAAATAAATAGGATTAATCAAATTTTTTTTAATATTAAATTTATCACACAAATCAGGGATATTTTCGTATTTTATGTCTTTTTCACCTTTAAAATCCTGAATACTATAACAATAGTAATCAATATTATTAGTTAAATTAAATGCTTTAACTATAGAAAACGAATTTCGTATTCCCGCGAAGCTTCCAGGCCCTCTATTTAAATAAATTACATTAATGTTTTTTAAGTTTAATTGATGAGAATTTAAAAAATCATTAATAATCAAAGTTAATTTTTCATAATTAATTTTAGTATTCTCTTTAGTAATATTATAAATATCATTACTAGTAATGATCATTAAAAAAATTTTTTCGCCGACTGCATCAATTATAAGTTTATTCATAATTATTTTATTTTCTAATATCAGTTCTAAATCAGATGAAAATAATATCAAATACTATTCCAATGATGAAGGAATTCTATCAATAATGTATCATCGTTTTAATGAAAATAAGTACCCTTCAACCAATATTAAAATGGATATATTTAAGGAACATATGAATATTATTAAGAACTCAGATTTTAATTTTCTTAATCCAAATAATTTTGATGAACAGTTTAAAAAACCAAAATCAAAAAAAGAAATTCTCATAACTATTGATGATGCTTTTGAATCTTTTTATACTGAAGCGTGGCCTTATCTAAAAGAAAATAAAATTCCATTTGTTTTATTTGTTTCAACTGAACCTGTAGGGAAAAGAGGTTATATGACTTGGGAGCAAATCAAAGAGATCGAAAGTAATGATATCGCACATATAGGACATCATTCTCATACTCATGAATATCTTATAGATGTAACCAATGATAATTTTATTTTAGATATTGAAACGGCTAATAAAATTTTCCTAAAAGAACTTGGTTACGTACCTAGTCTATTTTCATATCCATTTGGAGAATACTCCAAGTTTATGAAAGATTATATATCTAAAAATTTCAAATATGCTTTTGGTCAACATTCAGGTGTAATTGATTTAAATAAAGACAAATTTGAATTACCTAGATTTCCAATTAATGAAAAATATGGAGAGTTAAAAAGATTTAAATCAATAATAAATTATTTTCCACTTGAATATAAAAGAATACTTCCTGAGGAAAAACAATTATTCATAAACACAAACCCTCCAAATTTTAAAGTTGAATTTTTCAAGGAACAAAAAAATTTAACTAATATTAATTGCTATTCTAATGAGGGTGACGTTTGGGAAAAATCAAAAACAAACTTTAACAATAATTCTCTAACAATTGAATTTAGAGAACCATTTAAACCAAGAAGAGGTAGGATTAATTGTTCTCTGAATGATAATGGAAAATGGAGATGGTTTGGTGTTCAATTTCCTATAAAAGAAAATTAAATCAAACTTTCTAAATCTTTGCTTGAAGGTAGCAATCTAGCCTCATCAAAATCTTTTAAGTTATTCTGTTCAATAATTTTTTGTAAAACCTCTATATATTGGTTTCCTGTCTCTGCATATTTATCTAAGTGTTTTGATAAAATTAAACTATCTAAAGGTTTGTTTTGACTCCTAAGTTCTGTTCTTGCTTTTCTTAAATTTTTATACGTTGAGTGTGTATTTAAATTCCTTAAATATGCTCTTACAGAAAGCTGTAAGCTATGAAACTTCATAACTTTATGATCTTTTCCCTCATCAGCATTTTTAGGTTTTAATCCCTCGCCGGACCAAGTCCATTGGCCGAATAAAGCATTTCCCTTTAATGCAAACCTTGAAGTACCCCAACCTGTTTCTTTAGCAGCTTGAGCAATTGCTAATGAAACTGGTATTTCATCCATTCTTACTTTTAGAGTAGATAAATCATTTTTTCTTATACCATATTGTTTATATTTTTTTTCTAACCACTTTTTTTCAATTTCAGTATTGCTATTTTTATTTAAAATTGTGAATAACCTTTTTCTATCAACTCTAATTTTATTATTTTCTTTAACTATTAAAGGGAGAACAATTTTTATAAACATATCTTTTCTTTTTTTAGTATTAGCTATCTTTTTAATTTCATTTGGAAGAAGACCAATATCTATTGGTTTTACTAATTTTGTATCTCTTACATCTTTTAAATTATAATTTACCTCTTTAAATAATGAGTCAATTTCGGATGTTGTGTATCTGACTAGATTAATTTCAGAATTATTCTCTTCTAGAATATCATATAATAAATCTCTTTCATCAGCATCTGCTGTTGAGTCTTCCTCAATTAGCTTATCTTTATTTAAAGTATTATTTAGAATGTTTTTTGAATTATTAGTAAATTCTTTGTTATTAAAATTTTTATCTGTAAAATTAATAATTATCGGTGCCGCATAAAAGAATGAAATTACAACAAAAGAGCTTAAAAAAAACCGTGAAACTATATTAAGGCTTTTATTTTTTAAATAACCTGATTTTTTAAATTTTCCCATAATTAATTATTGTATAGCAACAACCTCTTTTACCTCTGGTAAATAATGACATAAAAGATTTTGAACACCTTGTTTTAGAGTCATTGTTGAACTAGGACAGCCTGAACAACTCCCTTGTAATTGTACTTTGACAATTCCGTCCTTAAACTCTTTAAATTTTATGTCTCCACCGTCTCTAGCAACAGCAGGTCTTATTTTCTCCTCTAGAATTTTTATAATTTTTGATTCAATTTCGCTTAAATGTAAATCCTCATCTTTTATATTTTCATCAATTACAAACTCTTTACCATCTGCATAAAAATCATTTATTAGAGAAATTACGATATGTTTTATTTCATCCCACTTAATTTTTTCTTTCTTATTTACTGAAATAAAATCATGACCTAAAAAAATGCCCTCAACACCATTTATTGACAAAATGTTTCTCACCAATTCATTTTGCGTATCTTCTTTATTTGTAATTTCATAAGGACCACTGTTCGAAACTTTCTTCCCAGGAAGAAATTTCAAAGAATTTGGATTCGGTGTTACTTCTGTTTGAACGAACATAAATTATATATAGTGAATATTTTAAAAATTAAAACTTGATAATAAATTTTTATCAAAAACCTACTATTTCTTTAATTCTTTCAATCTTTTTGGATGCAATTAAATTAGCTTTTTCAACTCCATCTAGAAGAATTTTATCTAAATAACTTTTATCTCCTAAAAGTTTTTTTATCTCATTTGAAATAGGTTCAATTTTATTAACAAGTTCTTCAGATAATTGTTCTTTAAATTCTGAAAAATTTTTACCTGCAAAATTTTTTAATGAGTTTTCTAATGTGGAATTAGTTAAACTTGAATATATTCCTAAAAGATTTTTCGCTTCTAATCTTTCTTCAAGCTCCTTAATGTCTAGCGGCATAGGCAGAGGATCTGTTTTTGCTTTTTTAATTTTGTTAATTATTTGATTTTTATCATCTGTTAAATTTATTCGACTTAAATCTGATAATTCTGATTTACTCATTTTTTTTGAACCATCTTTTAAACTCATTATTCTTGAAAACTCTTTTTGAATTAGAGGTTCTGGAACTTGAAGAAAATTTTCTACACCAAAATCATTATTAAATTTTTGAGCTATATCTCTACATAATTCCAAATGTTGTTTTTGATCATCACCCACAGGAACATGAGTGGCATCGTATAAAAGAATATCAGCCGCCATTAGAACTGGATAAGAATATAAACCAACGCTAGCTTTCTCTTTATCTTTACCGGCTTTCTCTTTGAATTGGGTCATTCTATTTAACCAACCCATTCTAGCAACACAGCTTAATATCCATGCTCCTTCTGCATGAGCAGCTACTCTAGATTGATTAAAAATTATACTTTTTTTTGGGTCTATTCCACTTGCTATAAAAGTTGCAACAGTTTCCAGGATATTATTTTTTAATTCTTTAGGATCTTGCTTTACTGTGATGGCATGTAGATCAACTACACAAAAAATACATTTGTTATTTTTATCGTTATTTAAATCTACAAAGTTTTTTATAGCACCTAAATAATTTCCAAGATGAAGATTACCTGTAGGCTGAACACCAGAGAATATTTTTTTACTCATAAAATTAATACTTTAATTTAATATCATTCATTTGAAAAGCTTTGATGAAATAGCACACAATTAAATAAAAAAATAATCCTAATATAACTGATAAAACTAAATAAAAAGATTTAATTGATTGATTAAATGCTAATTCGTTTTGAAAAAAATTTAACAAAAAGTTAAAAAATAAACCCATCATAATTGATGCAAAAATTATTTTAATAAATTTAATAAAAAATATTTGATTAAAATAAAATAATTGTTGATTTTTTAAGAATAAAAATAACAATATTGAATTAAACCAAGATGAGATAGATGTGGCTATTGGAATTATTATAAAACCAATTTCACCAAAATAATATAAACTAATAAAAATATTTACTAATACTGAAATCAAAGAAATGTAAAATGGAGTTTTGGTATCATGGTTTGCAAAGAAAAAACTTGAAAAAACTTTTATCAAGGCAAAAGCAGGCAGACCTAAAGCAAAATAATATAAAGCTAAACTTGAATTGTTCACAGAATTTTCATTGAAAGACCCATAGCCAAATAAAGCTGAAATAATTTGTTCTGATCCTATGATTAAAGCGATAGTTGCTGGAAGACTTAGGAATAAACTTAATTCAAGAGCTTTATTCTGTATAAGCAAAATTTTTTTTTTTTTTCTAGATTGAATATGTTTTGAAAGCTGTGGAAGTATTACAACACCAATCGCGATGCCAGCTATAGCTAGATTAATTTGATAAATTCTATCAGCATAATACAAATAAGAAACCGCACTTGCTTGAAATGATGCAATTATTGTACCTACTAAAATATTAATTTGAGTAACTCCAGAGGAAAAGATACTCGGTAAAAGTTTTCTAAAAAAAAATTTAACTTTATTACTTACTTTTAATTTATAATTAAATTGAAGCGAATAATATTTCGATACATATTTATATAAAAATATTAATTGTAAAAAACCAGCAAAAGAAACACCATAAGACAAATAATAAACTAGTTGATCACCTAAAGATTTAGAAAAAATTAAAACTAAAATTAAAACAATATTTAAAATTATTGGGGCTGCTGCTGCAGCCGCAAACTTATTATGTGAATTTAAAATTGCAGAAAAAAATGAGGCCAAACAAATAAAAAATAAAAAAGGAAAAGTAATTCTTGTTAAATTTATAGCTACTTCCATTTTTTCTAAATCACCCACAAATCCTGGAGCAATAATTGAAACAAATGCAGGCATAAAAATTTCAATTATTATTGTTAAAAATAACAACCCTATAAAAAGAAGATTAAAAATATCATTAGCAAATTTATTTGATTGTTTTTTTCCCTTAGTTATTTCTGATGAATAACTTGGAACAAATGCAGCATTAAAAGTACCTTCGGCAAATAATCTTCTAAAAGTATTTGGAATTCTAAATGCTACAAAAAAAGCGTCCGCCAGCATTCCTGTTCCTAGAAAAATTGCTATTAAAATATCTCTTAAATAACCAAGTAATCTACTAATGATAGTATAAAAACCAAATGTGCCTGTTGACTTAAGTAAGTTCATAAATCATATTAGTCTTAATTTTACCCCAATTGTACACTTATTGTTATCAGAAATGAAAAAAACAAAAATTGATCATTACACAGATAAAGAAGCTTTAGATTTTCATAAAGACAAAAAACCAGGCAAGATTGAGATCAATTCTTCTAAAAATATGACAACTAAGCGTGATCTTGCTTTAGCTTACTCTCCTGGAGTTGCTGCTCCAGTTAAAAAGATAAGTGAAGACCCAGAGGCTGCTTATGATTATACGAGCAAAGGAAACTTAGTTGCAGTTATAAGCAATGGTTCAGCAATATTAGGGATGGGTAATTTAGGTGCTCTTGCGTCTAAGCCTGTGATGGAGGGAAAGGCTGTACTATTTAAAAGATTTGCAGACATTGATTCCATTGATTTAGAAATAGATTCTAAAGACTCTAACGAAATAATTAATTCAATAAAAAGTTTTGCCCCTAGCTTTGGTGGAATTAATTTAGAAGATATAGCGGCTCCAGATTGTTTTATAATAGAACAAAAATTGAAAGAAATTTTAGATATTCCAGTTTTTCATGATGATCAGCATGGAACAGCAATTATAACAACTGCAGCATTAATAAATGCCTTAGATATTAGTGGCAAATCATTAAAGAAAATTAAAGTTGTAGTTAATGGTGCTGGAGCATCAGCACAAGCATGTACAGAACTATTTCAAAACACAGGAGTAAAGTCTGAAAATATAATAATGTTAGATAGAAAAGGCGTAATTTATGAGGGTAGAAAACAAGGAATTGACCAATGGAAATCTAAATATGCTGTTAAATCAAAACATAGAACTCTAGCAGATGCTGTTAAAGGTGCGGATGTCTTTTTAGGACTATCTGCAAAAGGTGTTTTAAAAAAAGAGATGGTAAAATCAATGGCAAAAAATCCAATCATATTTGCATGCGCAAACCCAGATCCAGAAATTACTCCAGAAGAAATTAATGAGGTTAGAGATGATGCAATTATTGCAACTGGAAGATCAGATTACCCTAATCAAGTAAATAATTTAATTGGATTTCCTTATATATTTAGAGGAGCTTTAGATGTCAGATCTAAAACAATTAATGAAGAAATGAAAGTTGCTGCTGCTAATGCAATAGCCAAACTTGCAAGAGAAGAAGTTCCAGACGAGGTAGTTGCAGCTATGGGTGGAGAAAGGCCCCATTATGGAAAAGATTACATTATTCCATCTACATTTGATCCAAGATTAATCAGTGTAATACCAGCAGCTGTAGCAAAAGCAGCTATGGAAAGTGGAGTAGCTAGAAAAAAGATAAATGACTTTGAAGTTTATAAAGAGCAACTTAAACAAAGACTGGACCCAACAGTAACTATCATGCAAGGTATAAATTCATTTATCAAAAAAAATCAGAAAAAAATTGTTTTTGCAGATGGAGAAGATGAAAATACTTTAAAAGCTGCAATCGCATTTAAAAATTCAAAATTAGGTATTCCAATTTTAGTTGGAAAAAAAAGCAAAATTAAAGAACAAATAAAAAATATTGGCTACAGTGATAATTTTGACATTGAAATTGTTAACTCAACGGATGAAGAAAAAAGAAAAAGATATGTAAAGCATTTATTTGAAAAGTTGCAAAGAGAACAAGGATTATTAGAGAGAGATTGTGATAGAATGATTAGAAATGATAGAGTTGTCTGGGCCACAAGTATGGTTGCATGTGGTGATGCTGATGGTGCAGTGACCGGTAATACCAGGCGATTTGGTGCTTCTCTTGAAAAAATCAAACAAGTTGTAAATGTTAGAAAAGGAGAAATTATGTTTGGATTAAACATGATTGTGCATAAAGGTAGAACCATTTTTATTGGTGATACAAGCGTTCATGAATACCCTACTTCAGAACAAATGGCTGAAATCGCAATATCTACAGCTAGAGTGGTAAGACTTTTTGGATTTGAACCAAAAGTTGCTTTTGTTTCTCATTCTACATTTGGACAGCCTCTTACTAGCAGAACTAAACATATTCGAAATGCAGTAGAAATATTAAAGGAAAAAAATGTAGATTTTCAATTTGATGGGGACATGCAACCAGATGTAGCGTTAAATTCTGAATATGAAGAACTTTATCCTTTCGCGAAAATTGTAGGTAAAGCAAATATTTTAATAATGCCAGGCCAACATAGTGCTGCAATCTCTTACAAATTAATGAAATCTGTTGGGGACTCAAAAGTTATAGGACCTCTACTAATTGGTTTAGGTTTACCAATAGAGATTGCACCACTTAGATCATCAACCTCAGAAATTCTTAATTTAGCTTCTATTGCAGCGTACTCAGCTGACGTAATTGATTATCAAAAATAGTTACTCTCTTTGAATTCTTAAATCTTCTAATAATAATATACTTGCTATTACATCTTCAACATCAAGAATTTCTTTTGCTTCGCTAATAACTAGGTCTTTTTCTTCAGGAGTTAACGCAATTCCATAGACATAAATTTTCTTTTTATAAGTATCAATTTGATAATTAGTTGCTTTTATATTTTTATTTACAATCAAAGCTGTTCTTAATTGAGAAGTAATAAGAATATCTTTTGCCGATTGTTTAAAATCAAATTTTTCTTTTATTTTTATGTCATTTCTCACAGATCTAGCGCCTTTAGTTTCCCAGGCTAATTTAGTTATTTGCAACTTTTCCTCTGGAGTATCTACTTTACCGGTAATAAAAATTCTTCCGTCTAAAACTTTTGTTTTAACAGCAAGAAAATATTTTTTATCCTTAGCAATAATTTTTGTTGAAATAGTCTTCTGCATAATCGAGTCATCAATCTGAGTTCCTACGGTTCTTGGGTCAAATGCAACAGAGACTCCGGTTCCAACTAAACCTTTTGATCCAACACCAGCACAACCCAACAGCATTATTCCAATAAAAAAAATTATTAATAATTTAATTTTCATTTTTTAATTTTAAGCAATAGTTATAGATCTCTTTTTTTGATATTTTGTTATTTTCACCAATCATATGTGTAATTTCTTTGATTGAAAATTTTTTAATCATTTTACTTATTAGATTCTTATCTGATTCACTTAATTTTTCAGAATTATTTTTAATTCCTGGTTTTTCAGATATTACTAGGGTTAATTCGCCTTTTAGTTCTTTTTCAAATAACCTAAGGTCATTTACATCTTTTCTGATAAATTCTTCGTAAAATTTAGTTATCTCTCTACATAAAACTATTTTTCTCCCACTAAAATTTTTTTTTATCTCAGGTATGATTCTATTTATTTTTTTTGGAGAAATAAAAAATACTAAAGTATATTCAAATCTTGAGAGCTTCTCTAATTCGGTTTTTAAAAAATTTTTTTTATCTGGAAAAAAACCATAAAATAAAAATTTATCCGAAAAACCACTTATTGATATAGCAGCAGAGACAGCAGAAGGTCCAGGTATTGGGAATACTCTTATCTCATTATTAATGCACTCATTAACCAAAACTGAACCAGGATCAGAAATGCTGGGTGTACCAGCGTCAGATATCAAAGAAATTATCTTTCCAGATTTAAGATGTGCAATTATTTTTAATAAATTTTTTTTTTCGTTAAACTTATGATATGAAATTAACTTTGATTTTATTTGATATTTATCTAAAAGATTTTTTGAAATCCTAGTATCCTCACACAAAATATAGTCAGATTTTTCTAAAACTTCAATTGCTCTTAAAGTTATGTCTTTTAGATTGCCTAATGGGGTTGACACCAAATAAAGACCATTTTCATATTCTTTTAATTTAAATTGTGGTTTTATGATCATAATTTAGCTTAAAAGATATTATACTAACATCAAAATGATCAAATTAATTAAAATTATTTATTTTATTTTTTTAAGTTTCTGCTTTTTGTTTTTTCAAGCTGTCAATGCTCAAGAAAAAATTAAAATAGGATTATTGGTACCTATGACTGGAGAAAATAGGGAAATTGGAGAGTCAATCATTAAAGCGGTTGGATTAGCTGTCAAAGATATTGATAATAATCTAATCGAAATTTATCCAAAAGATACGGCAACTAAAGCTAACCAAACTTTAAAATCTGCATTTGAATTAAGTGAAATGGGTATAAGAATTGTTATAGGCCCCGTTTTCTATGAGAGTTTAGCTTATTTAGACGAAATGAAAAATTTAACATTTCTATCGTTAACAAATAAAACTTTAGATCTTCCAAAAAATGTAATTTCTGCTGGAATTAATTCTACATCACAATTCAATACAATAAAAAAATTTTTAGAAACTAATAAAATACAAAGAACTATTTTTTTAACACCAATACAAGATTTTGAATTTGAAGTTAAGAAAGGAATAAAAAATTCAAAAATTAAAATTTATAAAGATTATGAATATAATACTGAACCCACAAAACTAACAAAACAAATAGAAGAAATTACAAACTACAGAACAAGAAAGCAAAATTTAGAGGATGAAATTAAAAGGATAAGAAATTCAAATGATCCAAATAAAGAAAAAAAAATAAAACAACTCGAAAAAAGATATACTTTAGGTGGTTTAAATTTTGATGCTGTCGTAATTGCAGATTTTGATGAAAGTCTAAAAAGTGTATCTACATCACTTTTATACACTGACGTAGTACCCAGAAATAAATATTTCATAACTTTAAATCAATGGTTTGACGAAAGTTTATTGAATGAAACTGATATTCAACCTTTATATTATCCTTCAATAAATAAAGAAAATTTTGATAGCTACAAAATAAAATACTTTAACGCATTTAATGAAGATCCTACACACTTGTCTCTATTAAGTTATGATCTTGTTGGCTTAGTATATTATTTGTCAATAAACTCAAATGTAGAAAACTTAAATAGAATTTTTAAAAAAAAAAACTCTTTTAAAGGAAAAATAGGTATTTTTGATATCAAAAATAACAAAATAAATCATAGACTTAACTTTTATAAAATTGAGGATCAAAAACTTATAGAAATTTTTTGATTTTTTTAAAAGCTTGGTATCTATGATCCATTTTGTATTTCTGAATTGGCTTCATTTCTCCAAAGGTTCTTCTTTTTTTTAAAGGAATAAAAATTGGATCATAACCAAATCCATTTTTTCCTTTTGGTTTTTCAGAAATATATCCTTCTACTTTTCCCAACACACAAGCAATTATTTTACTTAAATATGAAATAGAAAGAGCACAAATAAATCTTGCTTTAATTTTTTTATTTTTCCAACCTTTATCTTTTTTATTTAGTTCCCTATAAACTCTTCTTATAGCTTTATCAAAATCACCATGCCTGCCTCCCCACCTTGCAGAATAAATACCTGGATTTTTATTCAAAAGATCTATCTCTAAACCTGAATCATCAGCCAAACACATTAGTCCTGTTTTTTTTGAAAAATATTTAGATTTAATTAATGAATTTTCTTTAAATGTCTTTCCATTTTCAACTGGGCTCTTCAGATTAAATTCAGATGTGGAATGAATTTTAATGCTTTTTGGTAACAAACTCTTGATTTCACGTAATTTACCCTTGTTATTGGTGCCAATGAGTAATTTATTAATTTTTTGTTTAGACATCTAGAAATTATAAAATTCCTTACCATATAAATGGCTATGGAAAAAGAGGAAAACCAAAATAGCACTTCAGCAAATCAGAACAAGGATGAAGTAAAAAAAACTGAGAAACCTGAAGAAAACTTAGCTGAAGAAAATAAACAAGAAACAGGCCAAGAACCTAAAGAAGAAATTAAAGAACCAACTCCAGAAGAAAAGATTGCTGAACTCGAAGATAAAATAGCAAGAACTTTTGCTGAAATGGAAAATCAAAGAAGAAGGTTTGAAAAAGAAAAAGAGGATGCATTTGAATATGGCGGTTATAGTTTTGCTAAAGAAGCATTAAATTTGATTGATAACTTAGATCGTTCAAAAAATGTGCTTGAAAATGATGACAAGTTAAAAGAAACTGAAGCATTAAAAAAGACCCTAGAGCATTTAGATATTATTAAAAAAGACCTAATCTCAATATTTGAAAAAAATAATATTAAACCAATTGATAGCGTTAACAAAAAACTAGATCCAAACTTTCATCAGGCAATGATGGAAATAGAAGATGATACCAAAGAACCTGGAACAATTATCCAAGAAATTCAAAAAGGCTTTACTATAAAAGATAGATTACTTAGGCCCTCTTTAGTAGGAGTGTCAAAAAAAGTTACTAAAAAAGAGGAAAAAACTGAAAAAAAACAGGAAAATTCAGAAAATAAATAATTATGAGACCAACTTGTAGTTTCACATTTAAATACTATATGACGAAAGAGAGACATTAAAATTATGAGCAAAATTATTGGAATAGACTTAGGAACAACAAATTCATGTGTTGCAATCATGGAAGGAACACAAGCTAAAGTTCTGGAAAATGCGGAAGGAGCAAGAACTACTCCATCAGTTGTTGCATTTACAGATGATAATGAAAAATTAATTGGTCAACCTGCTAAAAGACAAGCTGTTACAAATCCAGAGAATACAATCTTTGCAGTTAAAAGATTAATTGGAAGAAATTTTGATGATCCAACAGTAAAAAAAGACGTTGAGGCCGCACCTTTTAAAATAGTCAATTCTGAAAAAGGTGACGCTTGGATTGAAGCTAAAGGTGAAAAATATTCACCTTCTCAAATATCTGCATTCATTTTACAAAAAATGAAAGAAACAGCAGAAAAATATTTGGGACAAGCGGTGACTAAAGCTGTTATCACAGTTCCAGCATACTTTAACGATGCACAAAGACAAGCAACAAAAGATGCAGGAAAAATTGCAGGTTTAGAAGTATTAAGAATTATTAATGAACCAACAGCAGCATCACTTGCATATGGTTTAGATAAAAAACAAAATAAAAAAATTGCTGTTTATGATTTAGGAGGTGGAACGTTTGATGTATCTATACTGGAATTAGGTGATGGTGTTTTTGAAGTTAAATCAACTAACGGTGACACCTTTTTAGGTGGTGAAGATTTTGATAATGCTGTTGTTGATTACCTAATCTCTGAATTTAAGAAAGATAATGGAATAGATTTAAAATCAGATAAACTTGCTTTACAAAGATTAAAAGAGGCATCTGAGAAGGCTAAGATTGAATTATCTTCTGCTGAACAAACAGATATTAACTTACCTTTTATTACTGCAGATAAAACAGGACCAAAACATATCAATTTAAAGATGACTAGAGCAAAACTTGAAGCATTAGTTGAAGACTTAATTGCCAAAACAATGCCTCCATGTAAAACTGCTTTAAAAGATGCTGGAGTTACAGCAAGTGAGATTGATGAAGTAGTAATGGTTGGTGGTATGACTAGAATGCCAAAAGTAATTGAAGAAGTTAAAAATTTTTTTGGAAAAGACCCTAATAAAAGCGTTAACCCAGATGAAGTAGTTGCAATGGGTGCTGCTATTCAGGCAGGTGTTTTACAAGGTGATGTTAAAGATGTGCTTTTATTAGATGTAACTCCATTATCACTAGGTATCGAAACGCTTGGTGGAGTTTCTACAAAACTGATTGATAAAAACACAACAATACCAACTAAAAAAAGTCAGGTGTTTTCAACTGCAGAAGATAATCAGCCAGCTGTATCAATTAGAGTTCTACAAGGTGAAAGAGAAATGGCTGCTGATAATAAAGCTTTAGGAAATTTTGAATTAGTGGGTATTGCGCCAGCACCAAGAGGAGTGCCTCAAATTGAAGTAACTTTTGATATTGATGCAAATGGTATCGTAAATGTTTCTGCTAAAGACAAAGGAACTGGTAAAGAACAAAAAATTCAAATTCAAGCTTCAGGTGGATTAAGTGATGAGGAAATTGAAAAAATGGTAAAAGATGCAGAAGCTAATAAAGAAGCAGATAAAAAGAAAAGAGAATCTGTCGATGTTAGAAACCAAGCAGATACTCTAATTCACTCTACTGAAAAGAATTTAAAAGAGCACGGATCAAAGATTTCTGATGCAGAGAAAAAAGCAATTGAAGATTCATCAGCTGCTGTAAAAGAAGCTTTAAAAGGAGAGGATATTGAGGATATTAAGAAAAAAACTGAGGCTCTAGTTCAAGCTTCTATGAAACTTGGAGAAGCAATCTATAAATCACAACAAACTGCAAAACCTGAATCTGGAAAAGATGATGGTGGAGATGATACTGGAAAAAAAGACGAGAATGTTGTTGATGCTGATTTCGAGGAAGTAAAAGACGAGAATAAAGAAAAAAGCGCTTAAACTGACATTTAATTGTCTGGGGTAATTTGATGGCTAAAAGAGACTATTACGATGTCCTAGGCGTTAACAAAAGCGCAAGCCCTGATGAATTAAAATCTGCATATAGAAAATTAGCTGTTAAATATCATCCTGATAAAAATCCTGGAGACACTAAGGCTGAGGAAAAATTTAAAGAAGCTAGTGAAGCCTACGGAATACTTTCAGACAAAGAGAAAAAACAAAACTACGATAACTTTGGTCATGCAGCTTTCGAAAATGGTGGCGGCAGACCAGGTGGAGGTTTTGGTGGATTTAGTGGAGCAGATTTTTCAGATATTTTTGAAGATTTCTTTGGAGATTTTGGAGGAGGTGGACGCTCAAGAAATAGAAAATCAAATAACAGAGGTTCTGACCTAAGATACGATTTATCTATTTCATTGGAAGAGGCTTATCATGGAAAGAAACAAGACATTAAATTTTCAACAACAGAACAGTGTGGTACATGCAGAGGAAATGGATCTAAACCAGGCTATTCCCCTGACAGGTGCTCATATTGTGGTGGTAACGGTAGAATAAGATCCAATCAAGGTTTCTTTACTGTTCAGCAAACTTGTCCACAATGTAATGGAAATGGTGAGGAAATAACCAACCCTTGTAATGATTGTAATGGCCAGGGTAAAAAACAAGCATCAAAGAAAATTTCTGTAACCATTCCAAAAGGTGTTGATGACGGAACGAGAATAAGGCTTGCAGGAAAAGGTGAAGCAGGGACGAGAGGTGGAGCAACAGGTGATCTTTATTTATTTATTAATGTAAACTCTCATAACCTGTTTAAAAGATCTGATGAAAATTTATTTTTTGAATTTCCACTTTCCCTTGCTGATGCAGCATTAGGAACAACAATAGAAATTCCTACAATTGATGGTGGCAAAGCTAAAATTAAAATTCCTGATGGAACTCAAAACGGTAAACAATTTAGATTAAAGGGTAAAGGTATGCCATTTATGAGAAGGGGTGATTTTGGTGACTTATATGTTCAAGTTAAAACAG
>CACJYE010000015.1 GCA_902597555.1 uncultured Pelagibacteraceae bacterium | reverse complement strand
AAATTTTGGAAAAAATTGATTTTTTTAAGAAAAAAAATTATAGAACATTAGTCAATACAAAGGCAATAAATAAAGATAAATTTAATTACAATAAACTTATTCATTTTAATAAAGTAGATTTTAGATATTCAAAAAAGCATAAGACTATTTTGAAAAAAATAGATTTAAAATTACATATGGGAGATGTAGTTGGTATAACTGGAGATAGCGGATCGGGAAAATCAACTTTGGTAACGCTCCTAGCTGGATTTTTAACTCCAACAAATGGTAAAATTGAAGCTGATAAAAAAAATATTCAAAATAACTTATATGGATGGCAAAAACAAATAAGTTATATTCCACAAAATATTTTTTTAATTGATGGAACTATTGATGATAATTTAAAAATTTTCAATGATGTCGATTTTAAAAAGTTTAGTCCTATGCACAATAATCTAGTTGATAACCTGTTAAAGGGATTGGATAAAAACCAAAAAATTTGGGAGAATGGTTCAAATTTATCAGGTGGTCAAATTCAAAGAATAGCTATTGCCAGAGCTATTTATAATAACTCTAAAATATTAATATTAGACGAAACAACGAATGCAATTGATATAGAAAATGAAAAAATAATATTTGAGAGCCTAAAAAAATATATAACAAACGAAATGCTTATTGTTGTAATTAGTCATAACAAAAAAACACTTGGTTACTGTGATAAAATTTTTAAATTACGACAAAAAAAATTAAATAGAATTAAATGAGCAAAAAAGCATTCTTCTCAATACTTATACCTAGTAAGGGTGGGGAAAATTATATAGAAAACGTTCTAAAGTCTGTGTTAGATCAGGAATTCTCTGACTATGAAATAATTATAGGTGATAATAATAATAACGATAAATTTAAAATAGTTATAGATAAATTTTTGCCTAATCCTAAAATTAAAATTGTTAAACAAACAAAAACAATTGATGTCACAAGTTCTTGGAATGCTTGTTTAAACAACGCTAGTGGAAGATATATTATAATGCTTGGTGATGATGATTGTATTTTAAAAAATAGTTTAAAAAAAATTTATGAAATATTATCAAGCAATAATTTTCCAGAAGTTTTAACAACTAATGCAATTGGTTTCTATGAAGGTGGGTCGGTACCAGAATTTGATTATTATGCATATAAACCAACCTTTTGGAATTTTAAAAAGTATAAATTAGATAATCGTCTTTTGAATGAGAAAGAGAAAAAAAATATTCTAAACGAAATTTTTTCTTTAAAAAATTATTTACCTCTAAATATGCAGCCACACATTTTTTCAAAATCTCTATCAGATACTGTTGAGGAAGGAGTATTCAAACCACCTTGTCCAGATTCTTATGCAGTATATTCTATGATAATGAGAGCCAAGACCTGGTTTATTAATGACGAACCAATGTTTAGTATTGGAATGTCAAAAAAATCATTTGGACATTATGTAAATACAAATAAATTAGACCAAGGCAAGAATTATTTAGGTAGTTTTGTTTATGGAAACTATCATTTTGTTCCCGGATCTTTACTTAATGATTATTTAATTATGATCCTTATTCAATTAAGACAAAATAATAAAATATTACAAAACAAAAAAATAAATAGACCCGCATATTTAGCCAGGCAATTGTTTTGTCATTTTGAAAATTTTGTAAAAGGCAATGTAAATTTCAAAACTTTCATAGGTTTCTTTCTTAAAATAAAAATTATAGATTTTCCTTATTTGTTATGGGGTATTTTTGATTTTTCTCTTTATATGCAAGCATTTGAAAGGTTAAAACAATTGTTTATTAGTAAAAGAAAAATTAACCAGGATTTTGTAAAAATAGAGGATGAAAATACAAACATATACGATTTTACAAGACGATTGAAGTTATAAAGAATTAATAGTTTTTATATATAATTTCAGAACCATTTCTAACTGACTTTACATTTAAAATAGTAAACTTATTTTTTTTAGCTATTTTTTTGTGATCACCACCTGTTATAAATAAAAAACCTCCACCACCGGCACCAAGAATTTTGTAAGCACTTCGAGAGTTATTTTCAAATTTTTTTATGATATTATTTATATTTTTATTTAAAATTTTTTTAGATAAGTTTTTTTTTAAGAACCACGATTTTTGAAGAGATAATTTAAAATCGTTAATACTATAATTTCTTAAAACTACTTTTTTTGAAACTTTTGTAGCAATATTTAATATTTCTTTTAGATTTTTTAAATTAGCTTTAAAATTTTTTTTTTGATCTGTTAAAATTTTTGATGTTTTTTTATATTTTCCAGTCCAAACCAAACTGCTTTTTAAAAATAAATTTTTTATAAATTTTCTGTTTTGTATTTTTTTAATTTTTACTGATCCATTGGTATTAAAGTTGATTATATTAAAATCACCAAGCGCACATGCATACTGATCTTGTTTACCTATTGGGCTTTTAGCTTTTTTGATTTCAATTGTAGATGCAATTTTTGCAAGCTCAATATTTGTTTTTTTTTCATTTTTTGCTTCATATAAAGCTTTTAACAACCCAACAGTGAAAGCGCTAGAAGATCCTAATCCGGTTGAATCTGGAATATCAGAAACTGTTGAAATATAAATTTTTGATTTAATTTTTGTATACTTTAAACATTCTTTAATTATTTTATTTTGGATATTTTTAATTTTATCAACTCTTTCAGTTTTTGAGTAATTTAATCTATAGTTTTCTTCAAAAAAAATATTTTGGGACTTAACAGTTACGTAAATATATTTATTTATAGCAGTGCTTATTACTTTTCCTCCTAATCTTTTATAGAAATAGTCCATATCTGTTCCACCACCGAAAAAACTTATTCTAAGAGGAGTTTTACTAGTTATGTAAAAATTTTTTCTCATATTTAATTATTTTTTTTATGTTGTAATATTTGATTTTATCAATTAATTCCATGAAATTAAAACAAAGGTTTTTACAATATATTTAATTTTTCTTTTAAAATTTTTTAAAAATTATGTCATTAAATTATAAAGCAATAATATTATGTGGTGGTCTTGGATCAAGATATAATCAAAATAAAAAAAGAAAAATATTAAAACCACTTGTAAAAATTAACAATATTCCGATGATTGAAAGAGTGATGAATATTTATAAAAAACAGGGGGTAAGAGAATTTTTTCTTTTAGGTGGATATAAATTTGATGATCTTAAAAAATTTGGAAAATCATATTTAAAAAAATTTCCAAAAATAAAAATTAAAATAATTTTCACAGGCATTAAAACAAATACAGGTGGAAGATTATTAAAAATAAGAAAACACATAGATAAAAAAGATTCATTTTTCTTTACATATGGTGATTCACTTGCAAGTTTTAATGTAAAAAAGGCGCTGAAAGAAAAGACTAAAAATAATTATGTTATATCTACTTATAAGTATAAACTTAATTATGGTAAGTTAGATATTAAAGGAAAAATTCTAAAAAAGATAAATGAAAAAAAATTTGAAATTTTTATTAACGCTGGTTTTTATATTTTAGATTATACTATTCTCGAATATATTAAAAAAAATAGTGATTCTTTCGAAAAAATAATTATTAATAAAGTAATTTCAAAAAATAGAAAAAAGTTTAAATTCGTAAAATTAAATCATTGGGCACCCATGGATAATATATATGATCAAAAAAAATTAGAAAGTTTGCTTTTGAAAAATGATAAATTATTTTGACAAATATTTAATAAAAATTTCAGAAATCTTAAAAAATGTTGATTCTGGAAATTTAGAAGATGCAGCAAAACTTATATTAAGAATCAAAAAAAATAAAAAAAAAATTATAATTGTTGGTAATGGAGGCAGCGCAGCAATTGCAAGTCATGCATCAGTTGACTTTACAAAAGCTGCAAATATTAGAGCTATTAATTTTAACGAAGCGGATTTGTTAACATGTTTTTCAAATGATTATGGATATGAAAATTGGGTTGCTAAAGCTATAGAATTTTATGCAGATAGAGGGGACTTAATTATCCTAATAAGTAGCAGTGGAACGTCAAAAAATATCATAAATGGAGCAAAGCAATCAAAAAAAATGAATTGTCCTTTGATTACTTTTTCAGGTTTTAAAAAAAACAATCCATTATCAAAATTAGGAATTTATAATTTTTGGGTAAATTCTAGATCATATAATTTCATTGAGAATACACATCAAATTTGGCTTCTTTCAATTGTAGACAGAATAATCAATATCAAAGTATGAAAAAAAAAATACTTTTAACTGGAAACCTTGGTTACATAGGTTCTGTATTAAATGAAATATTATTAAAAGATTATTATGTCATTGGAATTGACTCAGGTTTATATGAAGATGATTATTTTTATGATTGCCCAAAACCGAATGTACAAATTAAAAAAGATATAAGAGATTTGACCGAAAGTGATCTAGATGAAATTAACTATGTTGTACATTTAGCATCCTTATCCAATGATCCATTAGGTGAATTTGACAAAAATTTAACTGAGGAGATTAATTTTAAAGCTTCAAAAAATTTGATTGATTTATCATCAAAAAAGAAAATTGAGAGATTTATTTATGTTTCCTCTCAAAGCATGTATGGAATATCAGATGAAACAACTGAATTAAGAGAGGATGAAAGTGAAAAAAAACCAGTTACTCAATATGCTAAAACAAAGTGGGAAGTAGAGAAATATTTATTTAGCATAAAAAATGAGAATTTCATTACGGCAGCCTTAAGACCATCCACAGTTTTTGGTGTAAGCCCAAGATTGAGATGTGATATTGTTTTTAACAATTTTTTAGCATGTGCTTATACTACAAATAAAATTGAAATTAAGAGTGATGGTTCACCATGGAGGCCTGTAGTTCATATAAAAGATGTTTGTTCCTCAATTTTAGCGTGCTTAGTAGCTCCAAAAGAAATTGTTGACAAAAAAGCATTTAATGTAGGAATAGAAAATGGCAATTACCAAGTAAGAGATATAGCAAGAGCTGTTGAAAAAAAAATTCCTGAGTGTGAAGTAATTTTTACAGGAGAACATTTGGTTGATCCTAGATCTTATAAGGTTTCTTTCGATAGAATTTTAAACGAATTAGGAAAATATTATAAGCCAGAATGGAATTTAGATAAGGGTGCAGATGAAATGATTGAATTTTTTAAAAGAGTAAATTTTACTGAAAAAGATTTTAGAGGAAAAAAAACTAATAGAATTATTTCTCTTAAAGAACAAATAAATAAATCATTAGATGAAAAATTAAAAATAATTTAAATAAATGCTTAAAAAAAATTTGTGTCAGATCTGTAAATTTAAAACAATACATATCTTAGATCTAAAAGATCAGCCACCAGCAAATTCTTTGCATAAAAATAAAAAAAAACAAATCTACTTTCCACTTAAATTGTGTTTTTGTAAAAAATGTTCATTAGCACAGTTAACAAAATTTCCAAATAAAAATTACTTATTTAAAAAATATTTTTGGGTTACAGCAACCTCAAAAACAGCAAACAATTATGCAAAAAAATTTTATAAAAATATTTCTTATTTTTTAAATAAAAAAAGTAATGTTTTTGAAATTGCAAGTAACGACGGAACTTTTTTAAGAGAGTTTAAACACAATGGTCATAAAGTTTTAGGCATAGATCCAGCCAACAACATTGCTAGAAAAGCTAATCTGTCTAAAATTAAGACGATACCTAAATTTTTTAATTATAAAATTTCATCAGAAATAAAAAAAAAATTTAAACCAGATTTAATTTTTGCTAGAAATGTAATACCACACGTAAGTGAACTTAATTCTGTAGTTAAAGGTATTTCTAATCTTTCAAGCAATAACACTATTGTAGCCATAGAATTTCATTATGCTGGAGAGATTTTAAAGGATTTGCAATACGATTCTATATATCATGAACATATATATTATTTTAGTATAGAGAGTATCTCTAAAATTTTTAAAAATTACAAACTCTATCCTTTTGATATTTTTTTTAGTCCAATTAGTGCTGGGTCAATAGTTTTAATTTTTTCAAAGGAAAAGAAAAAATTTACAAAGACTTTAGTCAGATCAATTAAAAAGGAAAAATTAAACAAAATAAATAAACTTTCTAGTTGGAAAGAATTTGCAAAAAAAGTTATTTTACACAAAAAAGAATTTAGAAAAAAAATACTTAAAATTTATGAAAAACAAGGAAAATTATGCGCATATGGTGCATCTGCAAGAAGTTCCACTTTATTAAATTATACAGATTTAAATAATAAATATATAGATTTCATAATTGACCAAAATAATTTGAAAGATGGATTTTACACACCAGGAACAAATATTTTAATTAATAACTTTAGCAAAATAAAAAATAAAATAAAAAATTACAAAAATTTAATTTTATTAGCTTGGAATTTTGAAAAAGAGATTAAACAATTTTTAAGAAATAACTATTATAAAGGTAACATTATTTTACCTTATAAAAAAAAATGAAATTTAAAAGTTTAAATATTTCTGGTGTCTATAAAATAATTCCTAAAAAACTAAAAGACTCAAGAGGTTTTTTTTTAAGAAATATTTGTGAAAAGATATTAAAAAAAAATAAAATTAATTTTAATGTAAAGCAATGCAATTTATCTTTTAATAAAAAAAAATTTACTTTTAGAGGTTTTCATTATTCAACCAATAAGCATCAAGAAAATAAAATTTTATGTGTAGTTAATGGCAAAATTGAAAATCATATTATAGATTTGAGAAAAAATTCAAAAACTTTTTTAAAAAAAATAAAAGTAATTTTAGACTCCAAGAATAACAATCTGATTCATATACCAAGTGGATGTGCAAATGGTTTTCTTACTTTAGAAAATGACACTTTAGTTCATTATTACATGGATAATTTTTTTTCAAAAAATTCAAAGGTTTATAAAGGATTTAGGTTTGATGATCCTTTATTTAAGATTAAGTATAGGAAACAACCATTAATTATATCAAAAAAAGATAAAAAATATAAAAATATAACTTTATAGTAAAATTTTAATCGATAAAAAATAAATTTGTGAATAATAAAAATAAGAATATCAAGATAGCCTATATACCTTATGAAAAATTTGGAACAAATTTAACTTTTGATAAAAGAAATATCCTTTTGTATGCAAAAATTAAAAAAATTAGACTTTATAAATTTAATCAAAAAGAAAAATATGATTATATTATATTACCTCCATCATTTGATATTACTCAAGTTGATTTTATTAAAAAAAGAGGAGAATTTATAATAGGACAACTGGTAGATAACTATCTTGAAGAAAAGAATTTTATTAAAAATTATTTAAGAGGTGTAATAAAATTTTTTTTAGGCCAACAAAAGAAAATCTCATTTAATTATAATAATGATTTAAGAAACTATTTATCAAATTTGGACTTAGTTGTTTGTCATTCTGACGTGCAATATAGAAATATTAAAAAGATTAATAAAAAAGTTTTTAAATTTTTTGAAGGTAATTTTCATGTGTTTAATAAAAAAAAAAAATCATATAAAAAAAATAATTTAAAAATTTTAACATGGGAAGGAAGAGCAGAAAATATTGATCAATTAAATATTTTTTATGATATATTTAAATATCTAAATAAAAAAATAAATTTTAATTTTCATATTTTCACTGATTATTATTATTCTAGTTTTGGCGGCAAGTTTATTAAAATAAATTCTTTAAAAATAATAAAGAAAATTTTTAAAGAATTATTTGAATTAAACACAACATTTAAAAAATCTTTTATTTTTTTTAATCAATGGAACTTGAAACTTACTCCAAGCATAATAAGTCAAAGTGATTTATTTTTGATTCCTCACAAAACAAACAATGAATTTAATTTGGGTAGAAGTCCTAGTAAATTAATATTAGCTATACGGATGGGAGTACCTGTTCTAACTAGTGATTTACCATCTTATAAGTCAATTAGTAAATTATCTGGAGTAGATTTTTGTTGTAGTTCAAAGTCACAATGGAAGAATAAAATTTTAAAATATTTAGATAATCCTAATTTAGCTAAAAAAAATAGTCTCAAATTATATAATTATGTGAATAAATATTATGGAAAAAAATCATTTTTGAAACAATATGATTATATTTTTTCACTAAAGAAAAAAATTTAAAGTAATTTAATATTTATTTTCTATATGTAATTAAGTTTAATAGTTTATTTAAAAAAATTGTTGAGCTAATCATTGCAAGAGGAAAATAAGAGAAAAACCATCTCGATTGTGAGTGAACAATATCTACATGTATAAAAATAATGCTCATATATGTAAAAAATACAAATAAATTAAATACATCTAATGAGTCTGTTTTCTTTATAAATATATTTCGCAGAGATACAAAAAAAGATATGTGAATTAAAATGAATGTAAATATACCAAAAATTCTAGCATAGAATAAAAATTTAAAATACGGTTTTGAATTAATTATAAAAGAGTTTACAACTTTTTTTTCATGGATTGTTAAATTTTGATTATTAATAAGTTCTAAATTTTCCTTAAAATTTTTCTGATTAATAAATTCTATAAAAATAAAATTTGAGTAAGTACATGTTAAATAATGATAAATGAAGTTGATTGGATCTCCTAAAAAATTTCTTAGGTAGATAAAAGGAATGTTTTGAATATAATTATAATTTTTTTCATTTTCAAAAAAGTCTTTGATTGCATTATCATCGTACACATAATTATTTAGGGCTGGAAAAATTACACATTTAAAAAAAATTTTATTTTGAAAATCCCCACCAATTTGATCACGAATTATATTTTTTCTGTAAATCTTATCATTTATTAATTTATCTAAATCACTATTATTTTTTTCAATTATGTTCGATTTTGCTATAGTTGAGCTAAGTAAATGGAAGTGAAGATAGTAATTTTTTTTACTTTTATTAGAACTAATCATACTTGAGGTTATTTGATGAAAAATTATTATCAAAAATATTGGAAGGAGAAAAAAAATTATTTTCTTTTTAACATTACAATTTAAAAAAAATGAAAATAAAATAGTTGTTAATATAATAGGCGCTGTTCCTGATTTTGTTAAGTATAATAAAACTGTCAAAATATTTATTATAATATAATTGACATAAGATCTATCTGCTAAAAATTTGAGAACAGTGGCGAAATAAATTATTATCAAAGGTATTAAGATTGCTTCTTCCCCAGAATTAAAAAAATATTTAATTACTTTTGGATTTAAAAAAATAATAAATAAAAATATATATAGTAAAGAATTGTTTACACTATTCTTGCTCATTTGATTCATTAATATAAATGTAGAAAAAACAAATAAAAAAATTTGAGAAAAAATGATAACTAAATTATTTTCTAAAGTGTTATAAAAAAAAAATATGAATAAATTATAAATTATACCTCTGCAAAACACTTCATTGCATACATCCAAAAATTGAACTACCTCAAAAGATGAAATTTGACCAAGATATTTGTGAAAGAAAGAATGCTGACCATATAAAGTTAAAATTAGTATACTAATCAAAATTGAATTAAAAAATATTTTAAAATTTTGATTCATGTTTCTTGATAAATTTTAATACTTCTAATGAACTACAATTGAAATTGAGTTGTGTTTTAATTATTTGGTTATCTATTTTGCCGTAAAACTTACTTTCTGAATTTATTTCTTTTGCTAGACTTTCTAAAACAAAGTGATCTTTTGAACCAATTTCAATAATACCCTTATTTTTTTTCATATTATTTATTATCCATTTAGCAATCCACTTTAAATTAGTAAAAGAGTATTTACTTTTTTTATTAACAAAAACTGTTGAGGATTTTATCAAGTCAATTACTACTCCTTTTTTAAGACTTCTGTGGAACATGGGACCTAACCTAATTATCAAATAATTTTTTTGTTTTGAAACTAATTTCTCTGCTTTTTTTTTATTTAATCCATAAATTGTATTTTTTTGGCATCTAGCCGAAATGGAACTTATATGAATAAATTTTTTAAATTTATAATTTCGTAAAAAATATTTAGTTTTTTGAACACTTTCTTGAAAATCTAGCTGCGGATTTTTTTTCGCCCAAAACCTTTTTGATGGGTTCGAACAATTAATTAAATAATCAAATTTAATTTTAGTATTTTTTCTATAATTTTCTCTTGATATTGCTTTGAAGGGAATATTTTTTTTTTTTAATTCCAAGGCAATTGCAGAACCAACAAAACCCTTATAGCCTAAAAGTCCAATTTTATTTTTCATCTATTTAAAATATATGGTCTAAGAAAATAATCAAAAAAATTTAATGAAAGTATGAAATTTTATTCTTCGACTTTTATTATTGGCGGACTACTATGATCCCATCTTTTAGTTAACATTGCAACTATAGTCATTTCGGTTATAGCATATATAGTATGATATGTATCTTTCTCTGTTTTTGTACAAGTTCCTTTGCTCAAATGAATAAATTCTTCACTTTCTTTATTATCAGGTTTTTTTCTTGTTATTAAAGTTCCATTACCATCTACAACTAATAAATACTCCTCAAAATGTGGATGAAAGTGAAAACCTCGAGTTTTACCTGGCCTAAAGTACAACATGTTAAATTCAAGGATTGGTTTATCAGGAATCCATGTAAATATTCCTCCCCTCCCATCTTTTACTGTTTCCAAGTTACATGTTGGTTTAATTATTTTAACTGACATAATATTATCTGTATAATATTTTTTTCATTATTAAAAGGAAAGATATGAATTTTAAAAAAATCAAAAATTGTAGGTGTTGTGGAGCTACTAAATTCAAGAATTTTATAAATTTTGGAAAAATGTCATTAACTACCCAATTTCCGAAAAAAGATAAAACTCTAAAAAAGATACCAATGAATTTAGTAATCTGTACTAAATGCAAATTATTTCAATTAGAGCATAATTACGAGTTAAAAAAACTATACAACAAAGATTATGGATATAAATCGGGTATTAATCAATCAATGAAAAATCATTTAAAAAATATCGTACTATCATCAATAAAGATATGTAGTATAAGGAAAGACGATGTAGTTCTTGATATTGCAAGTAATGATGGAACTTTATTAAAAAGTTATAAAGAAAAAAAAATAAAAAAAATTGGAATAGATCCAACAATTCAAAAATTTAGAAAAAACTATAAAAATTCAAATCTTTTAGGATATGCAGGTTTTTTTAATAAAAAAAATTTTCTCAAATTATCTGGAGGAAAAAAGGCAAAAATTATAACCTCAATCGCAGTATTTTATGACATACCTCAACCAAATAAATTTGTGCGAGATGTTAAAAATATATTAAAAGAGGATGGAATTTGGGTTTTAGAACAATCATATTTTCCTTTTTTATTAAAAAATGTTGCCTTTGATAGTATATGCCATGAACATTTATCTTACTTCATGTATAAACAACTAAAAAAAATTTTAGACAATTGTGAACTGTCTTTAATAGATGTTTCATTTAATTCTATGAATGGTGGAAGCTTCAGATTATTTATTTCCCATAAAAATTCAGAATTTCAAGTAAATAAGAAAAATATAAAAAAATTAGAAATATTAGAAAAAAAGATTTTTGATAATTTTAACTTTGAACTTCAAAAATTTAAAAAAAAAATAAATATAGCTAAAATTAATTTATTTAAACTTCTAGTAAAAGCAAAAAAAAATTCAAAAATAGTTCATATATACGGGGCTTCGACTAAAGGAAACGTTATATTGCAATATTGTAAAATAAATAGGAATTTTATCCCTTTTGCTGCGGAGAGAAATCCAGATAAATACGGCAGGTTTACACCAGGTTCATCAATTCCTATAATTTCTGAAAAAGAATCAAAAAAGTTAAATCCAGATTATTATTTAGTTATGCCTTGGCACTTTAAAGACGAAATTTTAGAAAGAGAGAATAAATACTTAAATAATGGCGGCAAACTTATTTTTCCTCTTCCAAAAATTAAAATTTATGAAAAATAATAATAAGGCAGTAAATTTAATAGTAGGGGGGAATAGTCAAGACGCTCAATTTCTAACAAAATTATTAATAAAAAAAGAAGAAAAAGTTGTTTTGTTAGTTAATAAGAAAATTAGCAAATCAAAATATGATAGTAAGCTGGTTTCATCTGTAAAAATTGATATTTATAATCAAAATAAAGTTTTTAAATTTTTGAAAAAATTTAAGTTATTAAAAATTTTTTATTTAGCTTCTTCTAACTTATCAGTGAAAGAAAAAGAAAATTCTAAATTATTAAATAAAAATCTTCTTACAAATGTAATAGGTTTGGTTAATTTTTTAGAATTTGCACGATCAAAACCAAAAAAAATAAAACTTTTTTATGCGTGCTCATCTCATATTTATAATGATACTCTTACTGAATCTCAAAACGAAAAAACTTCTCCAAAATTTAAATCTAATTATTCTTTAGTCAAATATTTAGGTAAAGAGATCTGCTCTTTTTACAGAAAGATAGGTGTATTTTGTTCAGTTGGAATTTTATATTCACATGTTTCAAAACTTTCTAAAAAAAAATTTCTTATAAAAGATATTTTAAGTCAAATTAAAAATAATAAAAAAAAAATTAAAGTTTTAAATTGTAACTCTAAGATAGATTTATTATCAGCTTCGGATGCAATAAATGCAATATATAAAATAATGAACTTAAATAATTCTGATGAATTTATTATTTCATCTAATAAATTGGTAAGAGTAAAAGATATTTTTAATAAAATAGTCCAAATAAAAAATAAAAAATTTCTTAAGCTTCAAAATATTAAAAGTAAAAAAAAATTAATTAATTCTACAACATTAAAGGGTGAAAATTATAAATTGAGAAAATTAACTGGTTGGAAGCAGAATGATAATTTAGAAGCTATAATAAAAGAATTTATTTAAATGAATAAAAACCTGCTAATACTGCCGACAATTAATGAAGAAAAAAACGTTAAACTTTTACTTAAACAAATTTTAAAAACTAAAATTCAACTAGATATATTAGTTATAGATGATGGTTCTTCTGATAACACGTTAAGTGTAATAAATAATTTTAAAAAAAAAAATAGAAAAAGTAAAATTTTTGTAAAATCTAGAAAAAAAAGGTTGGGAATAGGAAAAGCTCATAAAGATGGTCTATTATATGCCTACAGAAAAAAATATAATTATGCCATTACAATGGACTCTGATCTTGCTCACCATCCTAAATATATTTTTAACTTACTTTCTCATAATAAAAAAAATGATTTGGTACTTGGTTCTAGATATTTAAAAAAAAATTCTGCAATTAATTATAACTTTTTAAGAACTTTTTTAAGTAACAGTGCATTTTTAATGACAAGATTATTATTCAATCATAATTTTGATTCAACAAACTCATTTAGATGCTATAATTTAAGAACAATAAAAAAAGATTTCATTATATTTTGCAAAACAGATCATTATGACTTTTTTTTTACCTCATTAGCTTATCTTAATAAAAAAAAATATTCTATATTTCAATTTCCAATGAAAATATATTCACGTAATTATGGAAATACAAAGATGACGCTACCTCTTGCTCTAAGATCTGTAAAAATGATTTTAGTAGTTTTTTTTAAAATTTTACTTTTGAAAAACTAACTTTTTTTTAATATTTTAATATCGTTTAATACCATTTCTTTTATCATTTCATCTAAAGATATTTTTGGTCTCCATTTAAGGATTTTTTTTGCTTTTTTATAATCTCCTCTTAAATGGTAGACTTCGTTTGGTCGAAAATAATTTTTATCTATTTTAACCAATACTTGATTATTTTTAGAATTGTAGCCTACTTCATTTAAACCCTTACCTTTCCAAGCAATATTGATACCAACAACCTTAAAAGTTTTTTCAACAAAATTTCTCACAGTACAACTTTTACCTGTAGCAATTACATAATCATCAGGTTTTTTTTGCTGCAACATCATCCACATACTTCTAATATAATCTTTTGCATATCCCCAATCTCTTTTAGCATTAAGATTACCTAAAAAAACAGTTCTTCTTTTATTGAGATAAATTTCAGCAACCGCTCTTGTTATTTTTCTTGTAACAAATGTTTCACCTCTTTTTGGTCCTTCATGATTAAACAATATCCCGTTACAAGCAAAAATATCATATGCTTTTCTGTAATTCTTAACAATCCAATAAGCATATAATTTAGCTGTACCATAAGGGCTTTCAGGTCGAAAAGATGTATTTTCATTTTGTGGAGGCTTTGAGTTTCCAAAAATTTCTGACGTTGAAGCTTGATAAAATTTAGTTTTTTTTTGCAAATTAAGTATTCTTATTGCTTCTAATATTCTTAAAGTACCAAGCGCATCAGCATTTGCTGTATATTCAGGAGTTTCAAAACTAGTGTGAACATGGGATTGAGCCCCTAAGTTATAAATTTCATCTGGCTTAGTTGACTGTATAACTCGGATTAGATTTGAACTATCTGTTAAATCACCATAGTAAGGTTTAAAATTATTTGGTTTTTGGATATCTGTGTATAAATGATCTATTCTTTGCGTATTAAAAGTAGAAGATCTTCTTTTTAGACCTATTACTTTATAATTTTTTTTTAACAAAAAATCAGCTAACAACGAACCATCTTGCCCAGTTACACCTGTAATAAGAGCAATTTTTTTATTTTGCTTTTTTTTTTTCATTTAAAAAATAATTTAGCTGAATATAAAATATATACATAAAAATTAAACCATATTTCCATCTTACAGCACTTCCAGGATTAGAATATAAATTTCCGTAGATTGAGAGCATAAATATTAAAATAACAAGCGGAACAACATTGTTTTTATACTTTTTGATTGAAATAAAACTAATTAAAATAAGAAATATTAATAAAAGAATATTTTCTGAAAATTGAATTAGGTGTGTTTTTTTTGTGATACGATCTGGCATTGGCGAAAGTAAAAATTTTATAGTATTTAGAGATAAAATTGGCAAATTTTTAAAGTCAATTTTAATATCTTTTCTATCAACATTATCACAACTATAATCGCCTAATCTTTGTCTTTTATAGTTAATATCTTCACAATATAGATTAAATTTTCTCCAATTAATTTCATACTCAATTTTATTATTTATTTTTGATGGGAATATAAGAATAATTACAAATGATATTAAAAGATAGTATTTTATATCATTATATTTTTTTACTTGGTCAAGATAAATAAATATTATTACTGGAAAGAATAAATAGAATAAATTTATTTTTATAAAATACAACAATATCATACAAAGTATCATATAAAAATTTTTTTGAATTAATAAAAAATAAATAATTAGTGAAAGTAAAATTGCAACTATATTTTCTTCACCCCCTAAATTTGTATACAACACCAGGCTAGGGTACAAAAGAAAAAAAAAATAAAAAATATTATTTTTTTTAAAAAATCCTATTCTATAAAAATAAGTAAAAAAAATAATATAAAAAATTCGGTTAATAAAACCTAGTGATGAAACATCAGAAAAATTTATAAAAGGTAAAAATAAGTAATAAAAATATGATATTAAATGTATATTTTCAAAACTGTCAAAATTTTTTATTTCTCTTGCTCCTAAATAATAGGCATTATAATCGTACATACATAAATTCGTAAGTTTACAAATAAATAAAAAAGGAAAAGATGTTAAGCTTAATAAAAATGCCGTTTGTAAATCTAGATATTTTTTTTTATAAAAAAAAAATAAAATTAAATTTAAAACTATTAAAAGAATAATATTATTTAATATTATCATTTTTAATTTCCTTAATCATAATTATACTCACAACATTAAATATGATGAATAAAAAAATTAAAAATATATTGAAGTATTCTATGTTTAGTTTTGATACAGTAGTGTATGAAAAAGATGATGGATCTGCTTTTTTAATTAAATTTAAATATTGTTTATGTTTTTTATCCAATCTATTAAACTGATATTTTTTATTTTCTTTCCAAGAAAAAATTATTCCTTGTGAAATTTTTTCATATAAATCATTAGGGTTTGTAAAAATTTTTTTTTTAAAAATAATAATATTATTTTTTTTTTTACTTAAGTTGTAATCTATTTTATATAATTGGTATTGATTACTTCGGTAAATTTTTTGTTGAACATAACTTTTAAGTATTGGAGAAGTTCCTTCATATAAATTATTAGAAATTAAAAATTGTTCTATTGAATCTTTGTTACGACTATAAATTTCATCTTTGATATGTATGTGTAAAGGGTATTTAAAATACTTATTAATTTCAAAAGTTTTATCTTTAATCTTGTATTCCATTAAAACTAAATGATAAGCAAATTTAAAACTAAAAATACTACATGCTAATGTAATGAAAAAGAAAACTAACAAGCTTATTAAAAAAAATATGTAATTTTTAAATATAAATCTATATATATTTTTAATGTCATTATAAATAGTGTTGTTCATTTTTATGTTTTTATAATAAATAATATTTTGGTTTTTTAAATGAAAAAAAAATATATTTTAGTAACTGGATGCGCTGGTTTTGTAGGTATGCATTTGTGTAATAAATTTTTGAAGTCTAACTACAGTGTAATAGGAATTGATAATTTAAATAATTATTATTCAAAAAAATTAAAGATGGATCGACTTAAAATTCTTAAAAAATTTAAAAACTTTAAATTTTTGAAAGTGAATATATGTGATAAACAAAAATTATTTTTTGCTTTAAAAAAAAAAGAGTTTTCTCACGTAATTCATTTAGCAGCACAAGCAGGTGTTAGGTATTCTCTATTAAATCCTGATAGTTATATTCAAACAAATATCGTTGGATTTGTTAATCTTCTGGAATTTTTTAAAAATAAGAAAATTAATAAATTTTTCTACGCAAGTAGTTCAAGTGTTTATGGCAGAAACAGAAAAATACCATACAAAGAAAATTATAATACTGATTTCCCAAAAAGTTTATATGCAGCAACAAAAAAATCTGGAGAAATACTTGCAGAATATTACAATTATTATTTTAAAATGAATTTAGTTGGATTAAGGTTCTTTACTATTTATGGGCCTTGGGGCCGTCCAGATATGTCTTTATTCCTTTTTACAGATTTAATTAAAAAAAATAAAAAAATAAATATTTTTAATAAAGGAAATATGTCAAGATCATTTACTTATATAGATGATGTAATTGAGGGTATTTTCAAATTATTTAGAAGTAAAAAAAAATTAGATTTTGATAAATCACAAATTTTTAATATAGGAGGTGACAAAAAAATTAGATTAAATAAATTTATACAATTAATTGAACAAGTATTAGGAAAAAAATTTAAAAAAAAGTATTTGCCAATGATGAAAGCTGACGTGAAAGAAACTTTTTCAAATAATAATAAATTAATAAATCAAATAAAATTTGAGCCAAAAACGTCACCACTTATTGGTATCAAAAATTTTATTAGCTGGCATAAAGCTTATTACGATTGATGAAATCAATTTTATTTTTGTGTAATCACGCAGCTTTTTTTGTTTCACATCGACTCCCTATCGCAATTTCATGTAAAAAGAAAAAAATTAATGTAAAATTATTAGTAGGCAAACCTGCCAGTAATTCAATGGAAAAAAATGCAATTAGTGAGATAAATAGAAAAAAAATAGACTATGAAATATTAAGATATAAATCATTTACTTATAATTTTTTTGAAGAATTAATAGGTATTTTGCAAATTTTCTACCAGATTCGTAAATTTAAGCCAGATATTATTCATTTAATTTCTCCAAAGTGTGTTTTGTATGGTGGAATTATATCAAAAATATTAAATGTTAAATGTGTTGTAATTTCAATTTCAGGTATTGGTTCTATTATGAATATTAATTCAATGTTTATTAAAAAAATTTATTTTTTTTTATTAAAAATTGTTTTTATGAATAAAAATAAAAAAGTTATTTTTCATAATAGGCGCGATTTATTATTATTCAAAAATTTATTTAAATTAAAGTCAAGTGAATTAGTTTTAACTTATGGATCTGGCATTCAAATTAATAATAAAGTTTCAAAAATAAAAAAAAAAAAAATTAAAAAAACAGTTCTTTTTCCTTCTCGAGTATTATTAGACAAAGGAATTAGCGAATTTTTATATGTTTCAAAAAAACTTAAAAAAAGATTTAAAAATTGGAACTTTGTTGTTGCTGGATCTATAGACTATAAAAGTCCAATGGCCCTGTCCAAGGAGAAAATTAACAAAAGTAAAGACTATGGTATAAAGTTTTTAGGTTACAGGAAAGATATATTAAATATTTTAAACAGAAGCACAATTGTTTGCCTACCATCTTACAGAGAGGGGATGCCAAAAGTTCTTTTAGAAGCATCAATTTTAGGAAAACCAATTGTTACAACAAATATACCTGGCTGCAAAGATATAATTCATTTGTGTAAAAATGGAATTTTAGTTAAGCCAAAAAATAAACATTCTTTATATTTAGGTTTAAAAAAAATGATTTTAAATCCAACATTGAGAAAAAAAATTCAAAAGAATTCCAAAAAAATATCAAAAAAATACTTTAATATTGAAACAGTAATTAATATTCATTTAGAATGTTATAAAAATTTATATTTAAATGTCAGATAAAAAAAAACTTGTTCTTATTGCTTTAAATGAATTAAATTTTGATGCTTTAAAATTATACGATCTAGAAAATCTTCCAAATTTAAAAAAAGTTGTCAATAATTCAAAATCAACTTTTTCTGAGACAGAATATAAAAAACTAGAACCCTGGATTCAGTGGTTGACAATTTATACAGGGTTAGGTGCCGATGAGCATAATGTTTTTAGGCTTGGAGATATTAATAAAAAAAATTTTAATGATATTTTTTCAAATCTTGAAAATAGTGGTTTTAAAGTTGGAGCAATTAGCCCTATGAATTTAAATAACAATTTATCTAACCCAGTATTTTTCATACCAGATCCATGGACCAATACAAAATCAGACAGAAGTTTTTTTTCAAAATTGATATCAAAAACGTTGTCAAATTTTATTAATAATAATGCAAACAACAGATTTGAAATAAAAAATTATTTTTTATTACTACTGATATTTTTAAGGTTTTTTAGTTTGAAAAATATAATTCTTTATACTGAATTAATTTTTAAATCTCTTAAACACAAATTTTATAAAGCTATATTTTTAGATTTATTGTTGCACGATATTTTTTGTAAAATGTCAAAAAAAAAAGAATTAAATTTTTCACATCTATTCTTAAACGGTATAGCACATATCCAACATCATTATTTTTTAAATTCTAAATTGAATAATTCTAAAATAAAAAATCCTGATTGGTACATAAGAAAAAATCAAGATCCATTTTTTGATGTTTTGATTTATTATGATAAAATTATAAAAGATTATTTGTCAGATAATAGTAGTGAAATAGTAATCGCAACAGGATTAACCCAGGTACCTTATGATAGAGTAAAATTTTATTATAGATTAAAAAAACATGATAATTTCTTAAAAACTATAAATTTAAATTTCAAACAAGTATTACCCAGGATGAGTAGAGATTTCTTAATTCTATTTAACGATAATAATTCTGCCATTCAAGCAGAGAAAATATTGAGCAAAATAATAGATGAAAATAAAAACAAGCTTTTTGGTATAGTAGAAAATAGAGGAAATGAATTATTTGTAACACTAACTTATCCTTTTGAAATTAAAGCTCAGACGAAATTTAAAATTAATGATGTTGAAATAAAAAATTTTCAAAATGAGGTTTCTTTAGTAGCAATAAAAAATGGAATGCATAGTCCTAAGGGATTTATATATTCAGGTAATGATTTTAAAAAATATTTAACTCAAGATGAAAATGAAATTGATATTAAAAGTATTCATAAAGCAATTATAAGTTTTTTCAAAAATGAATAAAATTAAAATTAGCATTGTAGGTCTTGGTTACGTGGGATTACCACTAGCACTATCTCTTGGAAAACATTATAAAATCATTGGTTATGATTTAAAAAAGCAGAGAATTGATCAATTAAAAAGACACGAAGATGTTAATAACGATCTTAAAAAAACAGATTTTAAAAAAGCAAAAAAAATTAAATTTGTGTCAGATAAAAAATATTTAAAAGATACAAATGTTTATATTATTACAGTTCCTACACCAATAAATAAATTTAAAAAACCAGATTTATCAATAATAAATAATGCTATCAAAACTATTTCAAGTTATTTAATTAAAGGAGATACTATAATAATTGAATCAACAGTCTACCCTGGCTACTGTGAAACTATAGTACCAAAAATTATAAAAAAAACTAATAAGAAATTAATATATAACAAAGATTATTTTATTGGTTATTCTCCAGAGAGAATAAATCCTGGTGATAAAAAACATAAAATAGAAAAGATTTCAAAAATTATTGCTGGCTCAAATTTGAAAACAATTAATCTTCTTAAAAGTATTTATAAGAAAATAATAAAAGCTAAATTGTTTACTGCGAAAAGTATTAAAGTTGCTGAAGCTGCAAAAGTTATAGAAAATGCACAAAGAGATATAAATATAGCGTTTGTAAACGAGTTATCTTACTTATTTAATCGGATGAATATTAGAGTAGATGATGTTTTAAATGCAGCTTCATCAAAATGGAATTTTTTAAATTTTAAACCTGGTTTTGTTGGAGGTCACTGTGTTGCAGTAGATCCATATTATTTGATGGATATATCAAAAAAATTTGGCATTGATGCGCAATTTTTATCAAGAGCCAGAATTATAAATGAATTTTTTTACAAACATGTTTTTCAAATCATTAAATTAAATTTAAATAAAAAAAGTAGAATTTTAGTGATGGGAGTTACTTTTAAAGAAAACTGCCCAGATATGAGAAATAGTCAAATAATAAAATTAATTCAATTATTAAAAAAATATCATTTAGTTGATATCTATGATCCAATAGCATATTCCCCAAAAATAAAACTTATTAATTATTTAAAAGTTA
>CACJYE010000014.1 GCA_902597555.1 uncultured Pelagibacteraceae bacterium | reverse complement strand
AACACTTGGTGCATATGCACTTTCAAGATCAACCGAAAGATATGCATTTTGGATATTAATTGCAGCATTAATTTTTAGAGCAATGCCTCACATAACTTTAGTATCCGGATATTTGTTTCCATTTTTTCAATTACAAATTTGGGGAATTCTCCCCACAACTATAGTTGTGCTAGTTGCAATTAATCAACCATTTACTTTATGGTTACTTTATTCATTTTTTAAAACAGTCCCAAAGGAACTTGATGAAAGTGCTTTAATAGACGGATGTTCATACTTTCAAGCTTTTAGACATATTATAATGCCAGTTATGTGGCCGGGAGTAATTACTGCAGGATTATTTAGTTTAATGCTTGCCTACAATGATTTTACAGTAACTGCGTTGCTCTTGAATCAAGAAAATCATACTATGGTTCCAAAAATTCAAAGTTATTTAGGAACAAATCAACATGAAGGAAATTTAATGTGGGCAGTTTCTGCAGTAGTTTCAGCAACAGCTCCTCTATTTATGTTGGTGATGTTTTTTCAAAGACAGGTTATTAGTGGTTTAACTGCTGGAGCTGTAAAAGGTTGAAATATTACAAAGCTTTACTTTTTGGTTCTATTGGATCAATTGTCGAAACTTCAGAGATTCAAAGAAAGTCATTTAACAAAGCATTTAAAAAATATGGGCTTGATTGGAATTGGACTAAGCGAGAGTATTTAAGTTTACTAGATAAATCTGGGGGAAAAGATAGAATATCTAGATACGCAAAGAAGAATAAAGAAATTGTAAACTCTACATATTTAAGAAATTTAAAAACTAAAATATTCAATAATTACCTTAAAAAAAATCAGCTTAAATTAAGACCAGGTGTTAAAAATTTAATTTTATTTTGTAATAAAAAAAAAATAAAATTAGCTTTTGTCTCCTCAACATCTTTGAACAATATAAATGCTATCTTATACTCATTAAGAAATTCAATTAATAAAAGAGATTTTAACTTTATAGGGAATTCAAAATTAGTAAAAAAATTCAAACCCAACCCAGAAATATACTTATTAGCACTCAAAAAACTAAAGCTTAAAGCTAACGATTGCTTGGCCATTGAAGATACACAAGAAAGCCTAAATTCAGCTAGGCGTGCTAAGATAAAATGTATAATTTTTCCAGGAAAATTTCATTCGTCAAGAAAATTTCTTGGCGCTCATAAAAAAGTTTATAGACTTAATAAAAATATTATTCTGAGATAAATTCTTGTATTAAATTATTAAATTGATCAGGCTGTTCTAAGTGAACATTATGAGCACAACCTTTAAATATTTCTAAATGGCTATTTTTAATATTTTTATTTAGTGTATCAACTTGATCAAAATTATATGAAGTATCTTTATCACCCCATATTATAAGAGTATCATTTTTAATATTTTTTAAATTTTCTATCCCACTCCAATTCTTCATTGCTATTAATGCATTATCAGCAGTTTCTAATGAAACATTTTTAACAGCATTTTCACAAAGAAAATAATTTTTATCCTCAACACCTTTTACAAACCACTTAGGAGATACTCTAGAAAAAGAAATTTGTGAACCTTCTTTCTTAAGTTTTTCTCTTGTTTCATCCAAAGTCTCAAATCTTCCAGGGATATCTCCAATAGGTCCTGTTGCAAAACAAATTAATTTATTAACTCTATCCCCAATCAATTTTGTAATTTCTTGAGCAATCATTCCTCCCATTGAATGACCAATTAGATGGAATTTATCTATCTTTTTTTGATCTAATACGCTTATAATTTTTTTTGCCATTTTATTAATAGAATTTAAAGATTTTACATTATGGCTTTCACCAAATCCTGGGAGAGCTGGAGTAATTACACGATAATATCTTGAAAAAAATTCTTTTTGTAAAGTCCACATTTCAGATGATCCCCAATAACCATGTACTAAAACAAAAGGAAACCCCTCCCCTAAATCATCTACGTAAATATCGTTCATATTATTTCCTTAATTATGAATAAAATTAAGATAGACATAAAACATATAATAAAAATATTAATTATTTTCCAAATTTTTTTACTGTTAGCATACTTTGATAAATAATTAGATAAATACCCTAAAATAAAAAAAAATAAAAATGAAGCAATAGCCGCACCAATACCAAAAGATATTTTTTGATTTAATAGATAATTTTTAGAAAAATTTCCTAAAAAAAAAACTGTATCGGAATAAACATGAGGATTTAAATATGTAAATCCTAAAGTTTTAAGTATGATATTTAATTTTGAAATATTATTTTGTTCAGTACTAAAGTTAATATCGGAATAATGAGATTTTATTTTTTTATAAATAAAGTGAATTAAAAATAAAATTAAAAATAAATTTAAAATTAATTCAATTAAAGAGTTAAAATATTGATTAAAATAATAAAAAAGAAAAATACCCAAAAAAATTAATATCAAATCTGATAAGGAGCATATTAAGCAAACAATAAATATATGTTGTTTTTTTAAACCTTGCTCAATAACAAAAATATTCTGGGCACCTATAGCTAAGATTAAGCTAATCCCAGTAAAGAAGCCTAATACCAGGTATTCCATTAGGCTTTAAGGTTATTCTGGATTTCCTGTTAATGTTTTAATTTCTAGAATATTTTCGTTTGGGTCTTTAACGAAGAAAGTTTCTTGCTCGTATTTTGTTCCTTTAAATCTCAAATAAGGTTCGTCGTAATACTTAGTTCCACTATCTTTTAATCTTTGTTTTAGAGCATCAAAGTCTTTTCTTGATAAATGAACTCCAAAATGAGGAACTGAAACATTACCCATGTCTACATCGTGTCTCTCATTATCTAATTTATGTTCACTTTTATGTAAGGTTAGTTCATTGCCCCAAAAATCTACATCTGCCCACTCTTGTGCTGAGTTGTCTAATCTACATCCCAAAGTTTCACTGTAAAACTTTTTTGCAATCTCTAAGTCTCCACAAGGGATGGCTAGATGAAAACAATTGGTGTTTTTATACATTTAAACCTCTTTAAATTAAGCAATTAAGTACTATATAAGGCATATTATTTTTTAATCAACAGCAACTAAACTAAAGAAATATGAGTGATTTTTTACAATCCATAATTGATAGAGATCCTGCTGCAAGGTCTAAGTTAAGTTTAATATTAACTTATCCAGGTGTCAAAGCTGTTTTTTTTCATCGAATAGCAAATTTTTTTAGTACTGCAAAATTTCATTTGATAGCAAGAATCATTTCTCAATTTTCAAGATTCTTAACTGGGATAGAAATTCATCCTAATGCAAAAATTGGAAAAAATTTATTTATTGATCATGGAATGGGTGTTGTTATTGGTGAAACTTCAGACATTGGAGATAATGTTACTATCTATCACATGGTTACATTAGGAGGAATTGCTCCAAGTATTAATTCAAATGACCAAAGAAATATAAAAAGACATCCTACTATAAAAGAAGATGTGGTTATTGGGTCAGGTGCACAAGTATTAGGTCCTATTGTAGTTGGCAGAGGTGCAAGGATTGGAGCAAATGCAGTTATTACGAAAGATGTTTCAGAAAATGCTGTAATGGTTGGAATTCCTGCAAGAAGTGTTGGAATAGCAGATAGTGAATTTAAACCTTATGGAATTACGTCTGATAGTGATAAAAAATCAGATAATGAATAATACCCAAAACGATTTTATTTCTGGAATAGGAAATACTCCATTAATTAAACTCAGAGCAGCCTCTGAAATTACTGGGTGTAACATTTATGGAAAAGCAGAATTTTTAAATCCTGGAGGATCTGTAAAAGATAGAGCTGCACTTGCTTTAATTAAAGACGCTCAAGAAAAAAAATTAATTGCTAAAGGTGGAACGGTTGTTGAAGGAACAGCTGGTAATACAGGAATAGGTTTGGGTCTTTTAGGAAACTCTCTTGGTTACAAAACAATTATTGTAATGAATGACAATCAAACCCAAGAAAAAAAAGATCTGCTTAGAAATCTTGGAGCAGAATTAAGATTAGTTCCACCAAAGCCTTATAAAGATGACAACAACTTTGTAAAAGTAGCAGCAAGACTTGCAGATGAACTAAGACCTTCTAATAACAATGGAGTGATTTGGGCTAACCAATTCGATAATACTGCAAATGCTAAAGGACATTATGAAGGCACAGGTCAAGAAATCTGGGAACAAACCGATGGTAAAGTTGATGGTTTTGTTTGTTCTTCAGGCACTGGAGGCACAATTTCAGGTGTTAGCAATGCTCTTAAAGAAAAGAACAAAGATATAAAAATCTATTTATCAGATCCAAAAGGTTCTGCTCTTTATAATTACATTAAAAATGGTGAACTTAAATCAGAGGGTGGTTCAATTACTGAAGGTATTGGTTCAAGTAGAGTGACTGCTAACTTTGGTGAGGCCAAAATAGATAATGCCTATTCAATAGATGATCATGAGGCATTACCTATACTTTATGACTTAATTCAAAATGAGGGTCTTAGCCTAGGAACTAGTTGTGGTATCAATATTGCAGGAGCTATTAGAATGGGAAAAGAATTAGGGCCAGGAAAAACTATTGTAACTATTCTTTGTGATAGAAGTGACAAATACGCAACTAAAATGTTTAATAAAAAATTTTTAGAAGAAAAAGGTTTGCCGATACCTAATTGGTTTTAAATATAAATTTTATCAGCTAATCCGTAAGTAAGAATAGCACTTAAAATTGTAAGTACTCCAGCAGCTATTACACCTTCACTGTTAGTCTTTTCAGTGTGTCCAAGTTTATTTATGTAAATGGTATAAATACCAAATATCAAATACATTAAATTTTGAACAAATACTAAATTAAAGAACGCCCAAGTTCCATTTACTCCACCATCTCTTACAAACATGATATAAAGAGCCATTAAGAAAGACCCAACAAAAGGAGCTCCAAAAAATCTTGTGATCACTGCTGCTGAATGATCGATGTTATATTGGTCCATAAAACCTTTAGTTCCAACTATAGCTCTGAAAGCATAAACAGCATAAACAAGGAAATGAACAATAAAAATTATTAGATAAATAATTCCATTAAATTTTTCGATCATAGTTATTTATTATCAAATATTTAAGTTAAATAAAACAGCATAATCGACATTTTTTACACTCTCAAAATGCATATCTGTCGCGCGTTATAAACACAAGAGACTCATTGTTAAAAATGTAACACTCTTTAAAATAATTTATTAATTACAACTTATTAGGAAAATAATGAAAAAAATAATTTTCACGTTTTTATTGTTTCTGCTAACAGCAACTTCACACGCAAAAATAAGTAATAAAGAAATATCAGAATCTTTAAAATGTGCAGGAATTTTTACATCTACTCAATTTATTAAACAAGGTGAGCTTCCAAATGGAGATTTGGCTTACAAAGAAAATAGTCTTGCTGCAGCAAAGGTTACTAGAGAATTTCTTACAAATGAGGGTGTTTCAGAAGATAAAATAAATTCAAGTATAAATTCTACTGTTGATGAAATGTTTGGTAAACCTTATCAAAAAACTTTAATGGATAATTGCTATGCATTTATTTTCAAATTAATACCAAATGGTAAAGAAAAAGTAGAGGAGACTTCGAAAACAATTTATGGAGGATAGAATATGATTATAAAAATAGAGGAAAATATAAAATCGTTTTCAGCATGGAGGGATATGGTTAAAGCTAATGCTGAAAAAATTAAAGGATTTGGTGCAACCATTATTTTCGCTGGTGTATCAAAAGAAGATGCTTCAAAATTTACAGTGATTGTAAAATATGCAACTATGGAAGGGTTTGAAGCATTTAAAAATGATAAAGAGCTTCACGCAGCAAGAGCTGCAGCTGGAGTTGATTTAGACTCAGCAAAAATCACTCCAATGGATGGGGACTTTATGGAAAATTTTTCAGGATAATAAAATAGGAGGTTAAAATGAAAGATATCTTAGTAGTAGGAAAGTTAAAAGAAGGAGCCTTTGAAAAGTTTATGGGCTTTATGCAATCAGATGAGGGTATGGCTGAAAGAAAAAAAGTTGCGGATGTTTCAAAAACAATAGCTAGTGTCTCACCTGATAAATCAACAATAATGTTTAAAATTGCAGTTCATGACATGGCAGCACTTCATTCATTTTTAGATGGATCAAATCCAGTCTCAAAACCTGTATTTGATGAGGTAATGGCTGGTTATGAAATTTACGAATTAGCTAAAGTATAGTAGAAGACTGAGTCTACACATACTGACCAATCTCTGCTAGACTATTTAACTAAATAATTGGTAACAAGGAGGAAAAATGGCTGGGATAGAAGTAAAAAGTTTTGATAAAGCAGATGAAGTAAATGATAATTTTAATAATGCTAAAATCGAAGCGGTCAAAGTTGGAAATCAAAGATTGATGAAACTTACTTTGCAACCAGGTTGGCAATGGTCAAAAGATATAAAGCCAACAGTTGGTGGTGACAGCTGTCAAGCTACACATCTTGGTATAATTATCTCGGGTGCTGTTTGTGCAAAACATAATGATGGAACTGAACTAACTTATAAAGCTGGTGATGCGTACTCAATACAACCAGGTCATGATGGATGGGTTGTTGGAGATAAACCAGCAGTAGTATATGAATTTCATGGGATGTGGGGTGAATAATGTCTAAATTTTATGTAATTGGAAAGGCAAGTCCTGAGTTATTAAAAAAAATGCATGCTGACCCTGCTGCAGATAGAGGTGCAGTAATGAAATCTATGTGTGATAGCTTGGGCGTAAAAGCAATTAGTTACGAATGGTTAAGAGGACGTTTTGATGTTCTTTTCTGCGTTGAAGGAGATTACGAAAGTGTTCTTGCAATGAAAGTAACTGTTTTAAATAGTGGAATGATGTCGGATCTGATGGTTCACGAAGTATTTGATTACAACAGCGCATTTAAAAAGGCAGCTGATGTTTCAAAAAGTTACAAAAAACCAGGTGAATAAATAGAAAGGAATAATATGTCTATATTAGAAAAATATAGTGCTGCAATAAAAAATAAGGATGAAGCAGTGATGAATGATCTTTTGCATGATGATTTTAAATTCACAATGCATAAGTCAGGAAATGTTTTAGGCAAAAGTGATGTTATCAAATGGGCAATGAGCGGCGATATAAATCAAGATAAAGTAAGAGTTGTTTATGAAAATGACGAAGTTGGTGTTCATCATTCATTTGTAACTTTTGATGATGGAAATGTAGAGGCGGTAATGGCAGTTTACAAATATGATAATGGAAAAATTGTTAGTTTAGAAACTGGTGCTACACCTATGCCAAAGTAAGTGAGTGGTATTGATTTTTACTTTTCGATAGGAAGTACTTACACCTATCTTTCTGTAACTAGAATACTTGATGTTGAAAAACAACACCAAGTAAAATTTAATTGGAAACCCTTTTCAGTTAGAGCAATTATGAAGGAAATGAATAATATCCCATTTCCAAAAGATAAAATTAATAAAGTCAATTACATGTGGAGAGATATTGAAAGACGAGCAGAAGGATATGGTTTTTTTGCTAAGACACCAGTTCCCTACCCTTTATCAGAGTTTGATTTAGCAAATCAAATCGCAATTCTTGGCTTTGAAAAAGGCTGGGGAGAAAAATTTGTAATGCTGACTTATAAAAAATGGTTTCAGGAAGGAAAAGAACCAGCGATAGAACCTAGCATTAATGAGGTTTGTGATGAATTAAATTTAAATAAAGATGAAATCATATCTGAGGCAAAATCAGAAATTATAGAGGCAAAATATAACGAGAATACTAATTCAGCTCGTGAAAATAAAATTTTTGGTAGTCCATCTTTTATAGTGAAAAATGAACTCTTCTGGGGTGATGATCGAATGGAAGATGCTATTAAATGGTCTCTTAAATAACTCTATATATTCTAACAAAATTCATTTAAACTCATTGTATGAGTCTTGCTAGTTCATATTTATTTTTAGGTATTGCAGTATTTTTAGGTGTAACTTCAAACAGTTTTGCAAAAAGTGCTGAGGGTTTTACACTTCTTGTTCCAAGTATAATTACAGCGATTACAATTGTATTGTGTATGTATGCACTTTCATTAGTAATGAAAAATATACCTATGGGAATTACCTACGCCTCTTTCGCTGGACTCACAATTATTGCAACAGTCATTGTAGGTGTAATTAAATATAATCAAGTTCCCAATTTATATTCTATGATAGGACTAGCATTTATTATAGTTGGCGTATTAATGGTAAATTTATTAGGAAATCAATAATATGAAACCTTTGTTGGGTTATTTATTTTTAGCTTTAGGTATTTCTTTTGGAATTGCATCTAATAGCTTAGCCAAAATTTCTGAAGGATTTACAAAATTAACTCCTTCTGTTTTATGCATTCTATTTATGTGTATTACAATGTTTTCAATTGCAAAAGCAATGCATGCTCTTCCAGTTGGTTTTGCTTATGCAACATATAGCGGGCTAACAGTAACGGGAGTTGTTCTATTTGCAGTATTAAAACTTAATCAGGTCCCAAATATTTACGGAATTGTAGGAATAATATTAATTATTGTTGGTGTAATTATGGTTAATTATCTTGGACGGCTAAACTGATATTTTTTTAAAATCTCTGGAAGTCTATGATTTCCATCATCATTTAATGGCAACTCAAACTCTTCCTCAACATTTGTAATATCTAAAGGCGAATATAAATGCGGATACATATCTCCATTTGAAGCTTGTTCCCATAGTAAGTGCTCAAGTTTAAATGCATTCACTTTTAATAAAAGTAAATTATCTTTTTTTGGATAATGTCTTCTTAGGGTTTCCTCTACTTGATCTTCTTCTGAGAAATGTATGTAACCGTCTTCAATATCTTTTTTTGATCCTCCATAAGTTCCAGTTTGTTTGGCTTTTTGCCAATCGTCTTTATCAATAATTTTGAAAATAAACTCTAAATTCATTTTACCAAGAAGAGTTTGGACCTTTTAAGAATTCTTTTTCTTCTTCGGTAGATTCTCGTCCTAACATTTCATTTCTATGTGGATATCTATGAAATAATCTAATAGCTTTTGTATGATCTTGCCAAAACTTTTTTATTTTATGATATTCTTCATGCTCTCTTAAATATTTATTTAATAAATAATATGCCATTTCGTGATCACTAATTTCCTCACTATGAATTAAAGGTAATAGCATAAAAAATCTTTGATCAACATTCATGACTTCTAAATAGCCAGAGTAAACTGCATCATTTACAATTAATCTTGTTTTTTGGTCCTGATCAAAAGCTTTTTTATCACCTCTAAATAAATTACGAGAAAACTGATCAAACAAAATTACAAGAGCTAAGCAGCTCATTGGGTTATCTTGCCAGTCGTCATACTCATTATTACACGCAAGCTCATAATCTTTTAAAAAATTATCTCTGATTTTTTTATCAAAGATTTCATCTTTTTTGAAACGCGTTTCAAAAGGAGTTTCTTTAAACCAAAAATCTAAAATAAATTGTGCTCTTTCTGGTATCATTTTGATACTGGTTTTAATAATTTTAGAAAATTATTGTGAATTTTTTTATTTGAAGAGACTAAGATATTTCCAGCATTAGTAGCATCTCTATTATCCCAAGTACTAATGATACCACCTGCTGCTTTAATAATTGGTATAAGTGGGTGAATATCCCAAATTTTATTTGAGCACTGTATTACTATGTCTACTCTTCCTTCTGCTAAGTGAGAATAACTTAAAGCATCACTGCATGGAAATTGCATTAATTTTAAAATTTTTGGAATTTTTTTTTGTTTGTTTAATGACAACCACCCATGAAATGCTGCAGAAACCTTTACATTTTTAAATGTAGCTTTTTTATTTACTGATAATTTTTTCTTTTTTCCTTGAGAAACAACATAGGCAAGTTTATCAGAATAATTTAAATAATATTTTTTTAGAATTGGAAAGTTTGCTAATCCCAGAATTGGTATTCCTTTAAAATTTAATGAAATTAAATTACTCCAAGTTGGGTTACCTATAACGTAGGATCTTGTTCCATCTATAGGGTCAATTACCCAAGTATAATCACTTTTTGAATTTGTTGAACCATATTCTTCACCAATAACTTGGTGTGTAGGAAATTTTTTTTTAATCCTTGAACGTATAAATTTTTCAAAAGCTCTGTCTGAAGTAGTTACTGGATCATAACCTTTACCTTTTAGCTTGTTAGATACTTTAAAGGTTCTGTTCAATTTTGAATTATAGAATTTAGTTAAATCCTTTGCTAATTGATTTAAAAAACTAGCGTATATAGGGTATTTTTTTCTATCAAAATTAATCACACAGAACTCTTACTATTTAATTTATGTTGATTAAAGTTAAATTTTAAATAATCCTCAGTTGGTAATTATGAAAATTGAGCTAAATCAAAATAAGGTTTTTTACAATAATGGTTCCGAAAAAAAAGAAATTCACCCATTTTGGTTACGTGAAAGAGTAAATGGTGAAGAATACTTAGATAAGGGAACTCAACAGAGACTTTTTGATCCAACTTCTTTAAGTAATAATATTTCAATAAATAAAGCAAATATTAATGAAAAATATTTGGAAATTGACTTTAATGATGGTGTTAGTTTTAAACTAGAAATTGATAAAATTGCTTTAGAGTTTTCTAAAGAAGATATTGTTATTAAATCAATAGAAAAAGCTAAATGGGACTCGAGACTTAAAAATATTAAAAAATTTCAGTATCAAGAAGATTTTTATGAAAGTAGAGAAATGCATGATTTGCTTGTTTCTTTTTATAAATATGGATTTGTTATTATTAAAAATATTCCGACATCAAAAAACTTTATTGTAGAATTTGCAAACTCTATAGGAAGTGTACGAAGAACAAATTTTGGAGAATATTTTGATGTTAAATCTAAACCAGACCCCAATGATCTTGCTTACACATCTTTAGCCTTAGCTCCTCATACTGATAATCCTTATAGAAATCCTGTGCCTTGTATTCAGCTGTTACATTGTATTGAAAGTAAAGTATCAGGGGGATTATCAACCTTAGTAGATGGATTTACTGTTACAGAAGAATTAAGAAATAAATTTTCAGAATTTTATGAAATTTTAACAGAAGTAAAAGTTAGATTTAGATTTATAGATAAAGAGGTAATTCTTGAAAACATCTCCCCTTTGATTGAACTTAACGATGATAAAAGTTTTAAACAAGTCAGATTTAGTCCTAGACTAGACTACGTTCCGATTTTAGATAAAGAAAAATTAGATCTTTATTATCAAGCAAGAAAGAAACTATCTGAAATGTATAATTCTGAAAAATATAGAATTGAATTTAAACTTGAACCTAAAGACTTAATAATGATGGATAATCATCGATTACTTCATGGGAGAACATCTTATGAAACCAAACAGGGTGAAAGATTTTTACAAGGTTGTTATATTGATTTTGACAGTACCGAAGGGAAACTTAGACATCTAAAAAGAAAGTTTAATCTTTAAATAATTTTTCTATTTGTTCCTCTGCATCACTTATTGATTTTTCATAATCTAATGCCATTTGATCTGCACTAATTATATCTACTTTTTCAATCCCAAAAAAATTAAGAATAAATTTTAACCAAGGAGTTAAGAAATCCTCAGAGCTATTTAATTTTGTTCCTCCAGAGGTTATTACTAAATAGGCATGTTTATTTTTTAATAACCCTTCTCTTCTCCCATTAGGTTTAAATCTAAATGTTTCTCCTATTCTTGCTGCTAAATCTGACCAAGCTTTAAGTGTTGCGGGAGGACCATAATTATAAATAGGAGCTGAAATTATAATCACATCACTTTCTTTTAGCTCTTTTACTAATTTATCAGAAAGTTCAAACATTTTTTTATGGTGCTCTGTCTGATCTTTTTCATCAATTTTCATACCCGACTCTGTTAGTCCGCTTACAAAAAACATTTCATCATCTAGATCACGATAAATCACCTCGTCTCCAGGCTTTTTAATTTTTTCTAAAAGCTTTTTAGCAAGTGCACGTGAAGTTGATCCTTTTTTTCTAGCACTTGAATCTATTTGGTAAATCTTCATTAATACCTTTTATCCGAATTTTTGCATAAAAGGAAAGATTTCAATTATATAAAATCCAATTGCCTGTAATTGATTAGTTAAGATTAAAATACCTGTTACTAAAAGAATAATTCCACCAATTTTTGATATTAAATTAATATTTTTCCTAAAGTTCTTAGAAAATAATAAAAATCTTTGAATTAAATATCCTGATAAAACAAAAGGAATTGCAAGTCCTAATGAGTATAAAATTAATAGTACGACAGCCCTTGTTAAAGTTTCTTCAATAGAGGCTAAAGCTAAAATTGAACCTAAAATTGGACCAATGCATGGAGTCCAACCAAAACCAAAAGCAACACCGATTACATATGGAAAAAGAATATTTCGGGATTCTTTTGCATCGAATCTTTTTTCAAAATTTAGGTAAGGAATATTGATTATTCCAATTAATTGAAGAGAAAAAATTATTATAACTATTCCAGCTACAATTCTTAATATTTCTGAATTTTGCAAAAGTGTTTGACCTAAAAATGATGCAGATGCTCCTAAAAGAACAAAAACTGTTGAGAACCCTAAACAAAATAAAATTAACGGAAAAAAGTTTATTTCTTTTTTATTTAATATTTCTTGTAAGGATTGACCAGAAATATAAGAAATATATCCAGGTATTAAAGGTAAAACACATGGAGACAAAAAACTTATTAGTCCTGCTCCAAAAGCAATTAAATATTCAAACATTTATCCAGTATTTTTCATTGCAGCAGATATACCTGCGATAGATGTCATTAAAGCATCATCAAGAAATTTTTTATCTAAAATTTTGTATTTTTTATTTGTTAATTTATTCATTATATTTGCCTGTAAAATGTTTAACATCTCTGTATAATTGCTCCTTATAAACAGTGCCTTTCTAAATTTCCTCCTCTCTCTTATCACTTCTCCTGGAGTTATTTTATTATGCAATTTGACCAGTGCATCAAATTGATATCTTAATTTTTTACCAATTCTCCTTAATGAAGCATCAGCCAAATTATTTTCATAAATAACTGATATTTCTGGATCAACTTTTGAAATTACCATATCTAGAATATCCATAATCGAAATAAAATATGGCCAGTTCTTTTCCATATCCATCATAGTTTTTTTAAACTTTTTAATAGATCCATATCTCAAAGCCTCTGTTGTTCCTAACCAAGCTGGTAACATTAATCTAATTTGTGTCCAGGCAAATACCCATGGTATAGCTCTTAAACCTTGAATATTGTCAACATTCTTCCTTTTTGTTGGTCTTGACCCTATAGCTAACTTTCCAAGAGACTTGTGAGGCGTAACTGTTTTAAAGTATCTAATAAAGTCTTCGCTTTGATTTAAATATTTCCTATAAGCAGATGTTGAAATTTCAGACATGTTCTGGATTAACTCTCGCCAATTAGGCTTAGATCTTGGAGGTGGATTTAAAGATGCATCCATAACCGCTCCGATGTAGCTACAAAGATTGTATTCAGCTAAAGGTTTGTATCCATATTTTTGTTGAATTACTTCTCCCTGATCAGTAATTCTAATTTTTCCATTAACAGTTCCAGCTGGTTGGGATTTTAATGTTGCCTGAATTGGACCACCTCCTCTTCCTGGAGACCCTCCTCTTCCATGAAAGAAAACTAAATCAAACCTATATTTTTTTGCTAGACCTCTTAATTCCTCTTGAAGCTTGTATTGATGCCAACTAGCTGACAATTTACCTGCATCTTTACTTGAGTCTGAATATCCAATCATTACTTCTTGCTTAGCGCTTGTCATTTTTCTGTACCAAGAAAGTTTGAATAAATTTTTCATAACGCTATTTGCATTTTTTAGGTCATCTAAAGTTTCAAAAAGTGGGACAACCCTTAAAAAATTCTTTATTTTTGCTTGTATTTGTAAAAAATACACAGATAAAATATCAGATGCCGTAGAAGTCATTGATATAACATAGGCGCCTAAACATTCATTAGGAGTTTTTGATATCTGCTTAAATGTGTTCCAAACTTCCTTGTTTTCTTTGTTAGTTATTTTTATTCTATCGACAAAATATTTTTTTTCTTTAATTAATTTATTTAATAATTTTATTTTTTCTTTTTCACTTAATAAATTATATTTAATATTATATTTTTTTTTAAAAAGTTCATTTAGAAGCTTGCTATGTCGATCTGCTTCTTGTCTTATATCTAATCTGGCAAGATTGATACCAAAACATCTTACTCTTCTCATTAAGTCTAGTAAATCTGCATTTGCAATATGGTCTTCTCTATTTAATTTTAAAGAATTTCTTACCTCTCTTAATGGAAGAGTAATTTCATATTTGTTTTGTATCAATTTATTCTCATCTAAATGCGAATTGTTATTTAAATGATTTTCGATTAGCTGATGTGTTAATCTTACTTTATCTCTTATAGGTCTTAAGAATACTCTATATGGTTCAAAACTATTTCCAGTTACTTTTTTAATTTTCACAGAACATTCTTCCATTGATAAATCTTGTATTAATTTTGTAAGTTCTTTGTCGTATAATTTTGCAGCTTGCCATCGAGAAAAAAGCAAAACTTTTTTAGTGACTTCAGCAGTCACATTTGGGTTTCCATCTCTATCTCCTCCCATCCAGGATCCAAATTGAATAGGATTAAAGTCTCTAGGTAAATCTTTCTTTAAATTTTTTCTAAATATATCGTTAAGTCTCTTATAAACTTTTGGTATTGTATCCCATAAACTGTCCTCAATTACTGCCAACCCCCATCTTGCCTCATCAAGTGGGGAAGGCTTAGTCCTTTTAAGTTCGTCTGTTTTCCATATTATAGCAATTTCTGAATATAATTGTCTGTCAAAATCGATAATCTTGGATGGATATTTTTTATAAAGGTGCCTTTGTTCTAATATATGAATTAAATTTGCATATTTTTGAATTAAGGTCCTTCTTTTTACTTCTGTTGGATGTGCAGTCAAAACAATTCCAATATCAAGCTTAGTTGCTTGTTCATAAATTTTTTTATCAGATATTTTTTTATTTTTAAAAAGACCTTCAATTAAATCTTCAATAAATAAATTTTGATTTTTATTTTTAAAATATGGATTTTCATATTCATTAAGCTTCCTTGAGGCATCAATGGACTCTGCAAGATTTAAAAAATTTAAAATGTGTGAAAATGCTCTTGTTAACTTTAATGTATTTTCTGGTGAAAGTTTTTTAACTTCTGTTGATATTTTAGAAAAAATTTTACTTTTATTTTTGTCTCTTAGAGTATTTTTGGATAATAACCTAAATTTTTCAACAATATTAAAAAAGATCTTTCCCTCTTGATCTTTTATAACTTTACCAAGAAAAGTGCCTAGTAATCTAAAATCTTCTCTTAAAAGCTTTGTAGGTATTCGTTCATAGTAAAGATCTCTTTTCTTCATTACTTAAAATAAATTTTTTCTGTAAAATTCCTTTTGAATTAGTTTTTACACTAAAAAAGAAGCCAGAATATCTAAATTTTCGCAAATCTGCTTTGTTCATTCCTTTTGTTGCTGTTGAAACATAAAGTTCTTGATTATTTTTACCCCCAAATGCACAGTTAGTAATGTTTTTAGCTGGAAACTGAATTCTATGAATTAATTTTGCTTTACTATTAAATACTGAGACACATGCACCACGAAAATGTGCAACCCATAAATTTTTATATTTATCTAAAGTCATTCCATCCGGAACTCCTTCCTCAGGTGACAACTTTTTAAATATATTTTTACTAATTATTTTATTTTTTTTATTAATCTTAATTTTATAAATAGTTTTTTTTCGACTATCAGTGTGGTAAAGGTTATATTCATCAATAAATGCTGGACCATTTGTAATTCTATAATTTTTATCAACTTTAATTAATTTAAGATTTTTATCTAGCTTATACAAAGATCCTTTTTCAACATTTCTTTCTAGATTATCCATGGTACCAAACCAAAGATTTCCAGCAGGATCTGTTTTGCCATCATTTATTCTATTTAACTTTATTTTTGGCTCTATAGGTATTGATTTTAAAACTTTTTTTGATTTTAAATTTTGAATTCTTAATTCTCCCTGAAGACCTAAAATAAAAATATGATCTTTAATATGAGCAATGAATCCTATTTCTTTATTAACTCGGAATATTTTCTTTTTTTTACTTTTAATATTTAAAGAACAAATTTTCTTTTTCTTAATATCTACAAAATAAATAGAGTTATGCTCTTTAACCCAAAGTGTTCCTTCACCTAAAGTGCATCTTAATTTCCAAATTGGTTTTGGTTCTGTAGTTCTAATTTTATTCATTTACCTCAAACTCTTTAATAAAATCCTTATTTGGGTTTATACCAATACCTGCATTATCTGTCACTGATGCAAATCCACTATTATTTTTAACTTGATCTAAAATTGAAAAATTCTCTTTTGGCAGATCTGTTATAAAGATATTTTTTTCTGTCGTATCAAACTCAAGCATAGATTTTGTTGGAAATAATCCCCCTGGCATATCAGGTTGTGAGGTCAACAAATGAAGATTGACCGCAATACTTACAGCAGATCCCCAAACATGATTGACCACTGGAACAAAGTTAGCTTGAGCCATGGCCACAACCTTCAAATATTCTGTGATGCCACCCAACCCACATACCTCTGGTTGAGCAATATCAATACATTTATTTTCTATAAGTTTATTCCATCCATATTTCGTAAATTCAGCCTCACCGCCCGCAATACTAGTGGAGATTTTTTGTTTTAATTTTTTATATCCGTCATAATCCTCAGGAGCAACAGGTTCCTCAAACCAATAAATATCTAATTCATCCAAACCTTTTCCAACGTAAAGTGCATCTTTCAAATTATAAGCATGATTTGCATCAACCATTAATTTAAAGTCTTTACCTATAGAGTTTCTAACTGCTTGTACTAACTTTAAATCTTCTTTTGGACCCAATCCAACTTTCATTTTCATAGCTTTAAAGTTTTTTGATTTAATCTGTTTAGCTTCTTCTTGAAATAATGGAATTAACTCATCAACTGATTTTTTTTGCAACATCATCCCATATCCATATACAGGAACATCATTATTACATTTTCCACCAACAAGTTGATATAGTGGAGAGTTTGTTTTTTTTCCTAAGATATCCCATAGAGCTATATCTACTCCTGACAAAGCTTGTATTGGCATCCCTTTTTGACCACTATCTCTTAAAAGATTGTAAACTTTTTGCCAGATATACTCTTTGTTTAGAGGGTCTTCACCAATCACCAAAGGTTGTATAACCTTTTCTACAATATACTTGTTTGCTAAAGCTATATTTCCAGGACCAAAACACTCACCCCAACCCGTTGTTCCTTCATCTGTTTGGACTTCAACTAGGTGGGCTGTACGATGTTTATAGTATTGTTGTGAGTAACCGAGTTCTTTTTCTAACTCATATCTAAGTACATGACTTTTAATAGAAGTTATTTTCACAACAAATTATAAAGCAACTACCTTTGAGTTTTGCTCTCCTAAATTCTCAACTGATAATTTCATCATATCACCTGCTTTTAAGAATTGCTGTGGCTTCATTCCCATCCCTACTCCCGGAGGTGTCCCAGTTGTAATAATATCTCCTGGTAAAAGAGTCATATACTTACTCAAATAAGATACTATCACATCAACATTAAATATCATTGTGCTTGTATTACCTGTTTGCATTCTTTTTCCATTTACATCTAAGCTCATTTTTAAATTATTAACGTCTGATATTTCATCTTTTGTAACTAAATGTGGACCAACAGGGCCATAAGTGTCATGAGATTTTCCTTTAACCCATTGTCCCATTTTTTCAAGTTGCCACTCACGTTCACTTACATCATTTACTAAACAATATCCTAAAATATGATCTTGTGATTGATTTTCTGCAATATGTTTGGCTTCTTTACCAATTACAATACCAAGCTCTACCTCCCAGTCTAATTTTTTTGATCCTGAAACTATTTCAACATCATCGTTGGGTCCAACTATACAGCTAGTTGCCTTCATAAAAACTATTGGTTCTTTTGGAATATCAGCACCAACTTCAGCAGCATGATCTGAATAATTAAGGCCTATAGCTATAAACTTACGTGGGCTAGTTATACAAGAGCCTATTCTTTCATTTAAGGATAATTCAGGTAAATCCGATAAATCAGCATTTTGTAACTTTGCAAAAGTCTCAAAGTTTAAAAAATCAGGATTTAAATCTTTAATATGAGAACTTATATCCCTAATTTTACCATCCTTATCCATAATAGCTGGCTTTTCACTTCCTCTTTGTCCTACTCTTAATAATTTCATATTTATCCTTTTGTTGTTTAATTATATTGAAATTCCACCATCAACTGAAATTGTTGTTCCTGTTGTAAATGTTGCATCATCGCTTGCCAAATATACAGCTACTGCGGCTATTTCTTCAGCAGTCCCTAATCTTCCCATAGGTTGTCTAGCAATAAAATCTTTTTTTGCCTGAACTGGATCTGGGCTTTGATTAACTCTATCTTGCCAAGATGGTGAAAAAACTGTTCCTGGTGCAATTGAATTACATCTTATATTTTGTTTAACAAAATCTGCTGCTATTGATTTTGTTAAACCAATAACTGCACCTTTTGTTGCTCCATAAACAAACCTATTTGGAAAACCTTTTAAACTTGATGCACATGACGATACATTAATGATGCTTCCACCATTTTGTTTAACCATTAAAGGTAGGATAGCTTTACACATAAAATACATGGACTTTACATTCACAGTTGAGGAAAAATCCCAATCTTTCTCCTCACACTCTAAGATTGTGCCATGATGGACAAAACCAACTGCATTAAACAAAACATCAACTTTATCTAATGTTTTAGTAAATTCTAAAATCGCACTGTTATCTGTTGAGTCTAACTTTTGTACTTTAATATCAGGATATTCTTTATTTAAATCAGCCAAAGTCTTATCATTTAAATCGGTTGCAGTAACTTGAGCACCTTCTTTATGAAATGCAATTGCAGTTGCTTTTCCAATACCTTGACCTGCGGCTGTTACAAGAATTTTTTTACCTTCTAATCTCCCACTCATTTTTTATTTATCCTTTCGATTTCATTATAAAGTGAACTATGATCAGTGTTTCCATGACCATTATCGACAAGAGTTTTATACATTTCTTTCACCAAATTTGAAATAGGTAAATACGTATTATAGGAGTTTGCGCACTCTAAAATGTTATTCATATCTTTTAAATGAGTTGATGTTTTGCCTTTTGGACTAAAATCTTTATCTATCATTCTTTTTCCATGGGTTTGCAGAATTTTACTATCTGCCCAACCTCCAGAAAGAGCTTTAATTAGTTTTATTGGATCAGCACCAGCTTTTTCACACAATGTTATTGCCTCAGCAACTGCTCCTATTGTAACACCTACTACTATTTGATTTGCTAACTTGGAGACTTGTCCGCTTCCTATAGGTCCAACTAATGTTGGATTTCCCATGGCTTTTAAAATATTTAAAGAATTATCAAAAACACTTTGTTCACCTCCAACCATAATTGCTAAAGATGCCTCCTCTGCTCCGATGGTCCCTCCTGAAACTGGTGCATCTAAGTAATTAACATTTTTTAATTTCAAAACATTTCCATATTTTGTTGCAGTGGTTGGTTTAATAGAACTCATATCAATAACTGTTGATCCAGATCTTAAATTATTTAAAAAATCTAAATTATTCATAACAGCATCAACAGCACTATCGTCTGTTAACATTGTAATTACGCAATCTTTATCTTTGACAACTTCACTTAAGGTTTTTGATATTTCTGCACCAAGCTCCTTCAAAGGTTCAGCTTTATTTATTGTTCGGTTAAAAGCACTTAATTTCAATCCTGATTTTAATAAATTTTTTGCCATTGGAAGGCCCATAAGACCTGTTCCAACAAAACCAATATTTATCATGGCTTAGGTTTAAACTCGTGGAAATTCTGCGTCATTGCCTCTGGAAAGAACATAACACAAGCTAATACTATTAATTGAATTACTATAAAGGGAGCAAAACCTCTGAAAATATCTGTTAATGAAATATGTGGAGGTGCAACTGATTTCAAATAAAAAGCTGCAGGACCAAATGGTGGACTTAAAAAAGAAACTTGCATATTTACACAGAATAAAATTCCAAACCAAATAGGGTCCATACCTAATGCTATAACAATCGGTAAAAATACAGGCATTGCTAATAAAACAATTCCAACCCAATCCATAAATGCTCCCATAATTAGAAACATTATTTGCATCATGAAAATTAAATACATTGGTTTTAGATCATAAGCTAAAATAGTCTCTGCAACATAAGTCGGTCCACCAGCAAGTGAATAAGCACCTGCAAGCACTGTAGCACCAAAAGTAATTGTTAAAATCGTACCTGAAGCCTTAAAAGTTCTAACCAGTGCATCTTTAAATAAAAACCATGTTAGTTCTCTTCTAGCAAAAATTATAATTAAAGTAGCAACCACACCCATTCCAGCCGCTTCAGTGATACCAGTCATACCAGAGTAAATTGAACCTAAAACAATTATCACTATACCAATTGGTGGTAAAAGACCTGGCAGGTAAGACATTTTTTCTTTTAAGGTTAAAGCTGGTTCATCACTTAGTGGTGCCAGATGAGGTTGCAATCTTGTTCTAATAAGGATGTAAGTAATAATTAATCCTGAAATCATTAAACCTGGAACAATTGCTTCTTGGAATAACATCGTAATTGAAGTTTCTGTTGTTAATCCATAAATAATTAAAACGATAGATGGAGGTATCATTGTTCCTAAGGAACCTGATGCACAAATAATACCTATCGACATATCCTGATCGTATTTTAATCTCAACATCTGAGGGAGTGCAATCAATCCTAATAAAACTATTTCTCCTCCAATAATTCCACTCATTGCAGCCATGATTGTTGCCATGATTGCAGTTACCACTCCTACTCCACCTCTGGTTTTTCTTAACCAAGCATTTAAGGCATCATATAAATCTCTCGCAATGTTCGAGCGTTCAAGCAAGGAGGCCATAAATATAAACAAAGGAACAGATAAAAAAGAATATGTAACAACAAGAGAATAGTATCTTGAGAGTAAAATTCCCAATGCATGTTCACCTATATACAAAAATACAAGCACTGCACCCATAAAACCAGATGCAAATCCCATTGGAACACCAATAGATATAAGGGCTAATAATCCAACAATAAGTATGATAGAGAGTGTACCTATCTCAAATTCCATCTTATTTTAAATCTTTAGCTGGTTGGTATTGTTTTTCTTTAGG
>CACJYE010000013.1 GCA_902597555.1 uncultured Pelagibacteraceae bacterium | reverse complement strand
ATTTAATGTCTGTAAAATCATTTTCACCTTTTGCATCAAAACCATAAACCCAGAAATTTTTTTCTCTTAAATTTTTTAAAGTGGAATTGATGTTAGATACTTGAAATATATTTACGTATTCCATACATCCACTTGCTGATTTATACATAAGTTTACTATCTCTAGGAAAATGTCTTTCTTTAATTATTATTCCATCAATATCAAATGATGCAGCACTTCTTATCAATGAACCAATGTTTCTTGGATCGGTAACTTCATCAAGACATACAAATGTTAAATTATTTTTACTTTTAATAAATTTTTTTAGATCTGGTTGATCCAAATGTTCAACCTCAGCAACATAACCATTATGCATTAACTGTTCTTTTGAGGTATATTTGTCTAATTCCTTTTTTGACTTAAAGTAAACTTTAACGTCCTCTAAAATATTTTTATTAGGGTTTTTTCTATGGATATTTTTTTTAGACTCTTCAGTCAAAAATACTCTTAAAACCTTTCTTTTAGGGTTTCTAAGAGCTTCGATTACCGCATGTTGTCCAACAATGAAAAAAGATGATTTATTCATAAATTAGTATCTGTTTTATACGGTTTTTTTAATATTTTCCTATTAAATCACGTGTTGCATTTGCATAAATAAAATATATAAAACGCTTGTTATTTGAAGCTTTATTGAACGAGGGGGCACTTCCCCAAAGGAGGGGTTCCAGAGCGGTCAAATGGGGCGGGCTGTAAACCCGTTGACTTCGGTCTTCGAAAGTTCGAATCTTTCCCCCTCCACCATTTAATAAATTTTTAGATAACATGGAGTGTTACTCTTGGGGTTGTGCGGGTGTAGTTCAATGGTAGAACGCTAGCCTTCCAAGCTGGATGTAAGGGTTCGATTCCCTTTACCCGCTCCAAGAAATTAAAATTAGAAGAAAAAAAAATAACTGAGGTAAAAACGTAATGTCAAAAGAAAAATTTGTAAGAAATAAACCCCACTGTAACATTGGGACTATTGGTCATGTGGACCATGGTAAAACAACTCTTACTGCCGCAATTACAAATGTATTAGCACAAGCAGGCGGTGGAACTGCAGTCGCTTATGATCAGATTGATAAAGCACCTGAAGAAAAAGAGAGAGGTATAACAATTTCAACAGCACACGTTGAGTATGAAACTGAAAAAAGACACTATGCTCACGTAGATTGTCCTGGTCACGCTGACTATGTTAAAAACATGATCACTGGTGCTGCACAAATGGATGGAGCTATTTTAGTTGTTAACGCAGCAGATGGTCCAATGCCACAAACAAGAGAACACATTCTTTTAGGAAGACAAGTTGGTATTCCTGCAATTGTTGTTTACTTAAATAAAGTTGATCAAGTTGATGACAAAGAAATGATTGATCTTGTTGAGGAAGAAATTAGAGAACTTTTAACTTCATACAAATATCCAGGTGATAAAACACCAATCGTTAAAGGTTCAGCTTTAGCAGCAGTTGAAGGTAGAGATGATGAAATTGGAAAAAATTCAATTTTAGAATTGATGAAAGCTGTAGATGAACATATTCCACAACCAGCCAGAGAGGTTGATAAACCGTTCTTGATGCCGATAGAAGATGTTTTTTCAATTTCTGGAAGAGGAACAGTTGCAACAGGTAGAGTTGAGTCAGGTGTAATTAAAACTGGAGAAGAAGTTGAAATAGTTGGAATTAAAGAAACTAAGAAATCAGTTTGTACTGGAGTTGAAATGTTTAGAAAACTTTTAGATTCAGGCGAAGCTGGTGATAACGTTGGAATATTATTGAGAGGTATAGAAAGAACTGACATAGAAAGAGGTCAAGTTCTTTGTAAGCCTGGTTCAATTACTCCACATACTAAATTTGAAGCTCAAGCGTATGTACTTAAAAAAGATGAAGGCGGTAGACATACTCCATTCTTTACTAAATACAGACCTCAGTTTTATTTTAGAACAACAGACGTTACAGGTGAAGTAGAATTACCAGCTGGTACAGAAATGGTTATGCCAGGTGATGATGCTAAATTTACTGTTAAACTAATTACACCAATCGCAATGGCAGAGAAATTAAACTTTGCAATTAGAGAAGGTGGAAGAACTGTTGGAGCAGGAGTAGTAACTAAAATTATAGAGTAACTCTATAAATAGGAGTGTAGCTCAATTGGTAGAGCGCCGGTCTCCAAAACCGGAGGCTGAGGGTTCGAGTCCCTCCGCTCCTGCCAATTTGAGCTTATAAAATATGAGAAACCCGATTAAATTTATTCAGGAAGTTAAACAAGAGGCTTTTAAAGTTACTTGGCCAACTTGGAAAGAGACATTGCAAGGTGCTTTAATGGTTTTTGTTATGGCAGTTGTTATGTCTTTATTTTTTCTTCTTTTAGATCAGGTTTTAAAATTTTTCTTAGAACTTTTACTTAAAGTGAGTATTTAATGAAAAATTGGTACATTGTTCAGTCACATTCTAGTTTTGAGAATAAAGTTGCCTCTTTAATTAAAGAGGAGGCTGATAAAGCTAAAATTGCTGATAAGTTCGAAGAGATTATTGTGCCTACTCATGATGTTACTGAGGTTAAGAGAGGTAAAAGAATTCAAAGAAAAAAGAAATACTTTCCTGGATATGTATTAATTAAAAGTGAGATGGATAATAATATTTATCACATGATTAAGAATATAAAGAGGGTCAGTGGTTTCTTGGGTACAAAAGGCATTCCTGTTCCAGTTTCAGATAAAGAAGTAGAGAAGATTTTAGGTCAAATTAAAGATGGTGTTGCTCAGCCAAAATCTGGCGTAGATTATAGTGTAGGTGAAAAAGTTCAGGTTGTAGATGGTCCATTTGCTTCATTTACTGGAATGATTGAAGAAATTGATGAAGAAAAAGCTAGACTTAAGGTGTCAGTTTCTATATTTGGTCGTCCTACACCAGTAGATTTAGAATATAATCAGGTTGAGAAGGTAAGTTAATGGCAAAAGAAATTAGTGGATCTATAAAATTACAAATTAAAGGCGGTCAAGCTAATCCAGCCCCACCAGTTGGTCCTGCATTAGGTCAACGAGGTGTAAATATTATGGAATTTTGTAAAGCTTTTAATGACAAAACTAAATCAATGGCAGGAAAACCTGTTCCAGTTGAAATTACAGTTTATAAAGATAAAAAATTTGATTTTAAAATTAAATCACCACCTGCATCTTTTTATATTAAAGAAGCAGTAAAACTTAAAGGTGGATCTAAAGAACCTGGAAGAAATATTATTGCTTCAATTTCTAAAAAACAATTAGAGACCATAGCAAAAGAAAAAATGAATGATTTAAATGCACATGATATTGAAGAGGCTATAAAAATTATTGCAGGATCGGCTAGATCAATGGGTATTGAGGTAAAAGGATAATGGCATCAAAAAGATACAAAAAATTACCTGAAAAGACAAAAGACTTGAACGCTGAGTCTTTCGAAAAATTATTACCAGAACTTAAAAAAAACTGCACAACTAAATTTGATGAGTCTTTAGATCTTAGTTTTCAAATAAATCACAAGCAAAAGAAAAGTGAAGTAAATATAAGAACAGTAGTTAATTTACCTGGTGGAACTGGAAAGAAAGTTAAAGTTGCTGTAGTTTGTGAGTCTAATAAAGAACAAGAAGCAAAAGATGCAGGTGCAGATATCGTAGGTGGTGACGAATTTATTGAAAGAATAAAAAGTGGAGAATTAAATTTTGAAAAATTAATTTGTACACCAGGAATGATGATTAAACTTTCTAAATTAGGAAAAGTTTTAGGACCAAAAGGCCTAATGCCTAATCCAAAGCTTGGTTCAGTTTCTGAAAATATTAAAGAAGCTGTAACAAATGCTAAATCTGGTCAAGTAGAAATTAGAAATGATAAAGACGGAAATATTGGAGTTAGTATTGGTAAAAAATCTTTTAGTGATGATCAATTATTAAAAAACTACAATGCAATTTTAGATACTTTAGAGAAAGAAAAATCAAATAATACTTTAAAAGGTGATTTAATTAGAAGTGTATTTGCTACATCAACAATGGGTGTTTCATACAAAGTTAAATTAGGTAAATCGATATAGTTATGATGAACAAAGAACAAAAGAAAAATTATATTGAAGAAATGACTAGCAATTTTGAAAACAGCAAAGCTATCATGGTTACTCATTATCAAGGTTTAACAATGACTCAATTAGATGAATTGAGATCGAAAATGAGAGAACATGGTATAATTTTCAAAATAACAAAAAATAGAATAACAAAATTAGCTTTAGAAAAAACAAAGTGTAAAGATCTATCGAATTTATTTACTGGTCCCACAGCAGTTGCATTTGGAGAGGATGCAATAATGTCTGCAAGGATCCTTTCAAAATTTGCAAAAGATAATGAAAACTTAAAATTAATTGGTGGAATTATGGATAATGAGGTCTTAGATTCGGCTGGTGTCCAAAATGTAGCTAGTTTACCTACATTAGATGAAGCAAGAGCCAATATAGTGGGTATTTTGAACGCTTCTGCATCTAAATTAATCAGTATTTTGCTTGCACATTCAGAAAAAATGAGTAGTTTGTCGGCAGAAAATTCTGAAACACAACCCAAAGAGTAATACATATGCCTGACCTAAACAAAATTATCGAAGACTTATCAAGTTTGACTGTTGCAGAGGCAGCTGAACTTTCAAAACAATTAGAAGAAAAATGGGGTGTAACTCCAATGGCAGCGGTAGCTCCAGCAGCAGCAGGTGGTGCAGCTCCAGCAGAAGATAAAGATGATTTTACAATCATGCTAGTTTCTGCAGGTGATAAAAAAATTAATGTTATAAAAGAAGTAAGAGCAGCTACTTCACTAGGTTTAAAAGAAGCTAAAGATCTTGTAGAGGGAGCACCAAAAGAAGTTAAATCTGGTGTAAATAAAAAAGACGCTGAAGAGATCAAAGCTAAGTTAGAAGCTGCTGGCGCTAAAGTAGAACTTAAATAAATTAAATAGAAAGAATTCAAATACTGATTATTTTTAATCAGTATTTATAAATATAGATGCAATTATCTTTTACTGAAAAGAAAAATATAAGAAAAAGTTTTGGTAAACTAAAAGAAAGTTTATCTATTCCTAACTTAATCGAAGTACAAAAAAATTCTTACAAAGAATTAACAGAGTTTAAAGCTGAAGCAGCTGAACTTTCCAAAGGTTTCGATAGAGTATTTAAAAGTATTTTTCCAATCGAAGATTTAAATGATAAAGCAACTTTAGAGTATGTTTCTTACAGATTAGAAAAACCGAAATTTGATGTTGAAGAATGTATAGCAAGAGGACTTACATACTCATCAGCACTTAAGTGTACTTTAAGACTAGTGGTTTATGAAATTGATCAAGAAAATAATACAAAAGATGTTTTATCAGCTAAAGAACAAGAAGTTTATATGGGTGAAGTTCCTATGATGACTAATAGTGGAACTTTTATTACTAACGGTGTTCAAAGAGTTGTAGTAAACCAAATGCATAGAAGTCCAGGTGTATTTTTTGATCATGATAAAGGAAAAACCCATGCAAGTGGTAAACTTTTGTTTAATTGCAGAGTTATACCAAATAGAGGTTCGTGGTTAGATTTTGAATATGATGTAAAAGATTTTCTATATTTTAAAATCGATAGAAAAAAGAAAATTTTTTCATCTACTTTATTATTAGCTTTAGGTTACACAAAATCAGAAATAGTAGATGAGTTCTATGAATGTGAACATTATACTTTTGATACGAAAACAGAAAAATGGAAAACTAAATTTAATCCTGAAAACTATAAGGCTAAAAATTTCTCAGAAGAGGTAATTGATGCAAAGACAGGTAAAGTAGTGATTAAATTAGGTGACAAGATTAATTTTTTAAATGCAAAGAAACTAGCTAGTGATGGTTTAAAAGACATATTAGTTGCTAGAGAATCTTTGTTTGGTAAGTTTTTACACAGAGATGTCAAAGTTAATGAAGAAGAGGACGGTGTATTTAAAATTGGGACTGAATTAAATGATACAATTATTCAACAAATTTTAGATGCAAATATACATACACTCCAAATTTCTGTTACAAACTCTATAAATAAAGGACCTTATCTACTTACAACTATTTTAGCTGATAAAAATAATACTAAAGACGAAGCTATCACGGAAATCTATAAAATGTTAAGACCTGGAGAACCGCCAACTATAGAGATAGCAACTCAAATATTTAATAATCTTTTCTTTAGCTCAGATAGATATGATTTGTCTGATGTTGGAAGAGTAAAAATGAACTCAAGATTAAACCAGGAATGTTCTGATAAAATTACCATATTAAGAAATGACGATATTATAGCAATTATTCATAAAATGTTGGATTTACGTGATGGTAAAGATGATGTTGATGACATTGATCACCTAGGAAATAGAAGAGTTCGTTCCGTTGGCGAGCTGGTTGAAAACCAAGCTAGAATTGGTGTTTACAGAATGGAAAGAGCTATTAAAGAAAAAATGACTACTCTAGATGTTGAGTCAGCAATGCCACAAGATCTAATTAATGCAAAACCGTTAACAGTTTCATTGAAAGATTTTTTTGCAAGTTCACAACTATCTCAATTTATGGATCAAACAAATCCCTTATCTGAAATTACTCATAAAAGAAGAGTTTCAGCGTTAGGTCCGGGTGGTTTAACAAGAGAAAGAGCAGGTTTTGAAGTTAGGGATGTACATCCAACCCACTATGGAAGAATTTGTCCAATTGAAACACCAGAGGGTCCAAATATTGGTTTGATTAATAGTTTATCTACATATGCAAAAATCAACAAGTACGGTTTTATTGAAAGCCCATACAAAAAAGTCAAAGACGGTGTTGTTCAAGATAAAGTCGAATATTTATCAGCAATGGAAGAAACAAAATTCACTATTGCTCAAGCAAATACAAAACTTGATAAAAATGGAAAAATTACTGAAGAACTAGTTTCATGCAGACAAAATCTAAACTTTCTTTTAGCAAAACCTGACACTATTGATTACATTGATGTATCACCAAAACAATTAGTTTCGGTTGCAGCATCTTTAATTCCATTCTTGGAAAATGATGATGCAAACAGAGCATTAATGGGATCAAATATGATGAGACAAGCAGTTCCATTGCTAAAGCCCGAATCACCACTTGTTGGTACAGGAATTGAAAGTGATGTAGCGTTAGATTCCGGAGTTACTATTGTTGCTAAGCGTGATGGAGTTGTTGATAAAATAGATGGTAAAAGAATTGTTATAAAAGTAACTGAGGAAACAGACTTTAGTAAGTCTGGTGTAGATATCTATAACCTTCAAAAATTTAAAAGATCAAACCAAAATACTTGTATAAATCAAAGACCACTAGTTAGAGTTGGTGATAAAGTTAAATCTGGAGATATTATTGCAGATGGTCCTTCAACAAAATTAGGTGAACTTGCTTTAGGTAAGAACGTTACTGTAGCATTCATGCCGTGGCAAGGTTATAACTTTGAAGATTCAATCCTAATTTCAGAAAGATGTGTTACAGATGACGTATTCACATCTGTTCACATTGTTGAATATGAAATAATGGCAAGAGATACAAAGCTTGGTGAAGAAGAAATAACTAGAGATATACCAAATGTAAATGAAGAAGCTTTAAAAAACCTTGATGAATCAGGAATAGTTTATATTGGTGCAGAGGTTAATGCTGGTGATATTTTGGTTGGTAAAGTTACTCCAAAAGGTGACTCAGCATCTGGTCCTGAAGAAAAATTATTAAGATCAATATTTGGAGAAAAAGCTATCGATGTTACAGATACATCTTTAAGAATGTCTAGAGGATCAAGTGGAACGGTAGTCGATGTAAGAGTATTCAATAGACATGGAATTGAGAAAGACGAAAGATCAATAACAATTGAAAGAGCTGAAATAGAACAAGTTCAACAAGATAAAATTGTTGAAGAAGAAATATTAGAAAGAAGTATTAAACAAAGAGCTTCACAATTCCTGTCAGGATCATCTTTAACTAAAAAAGTAAAAGATTTATCCGAGGGAACAAAGTTAGATTTTGATACAATTAATAAACTATCAATTAATGATGTTTTCAAAATCACAGTAGGAAATGTAAATGATGAAGCAACATTAGCTCAATTAAAAGATCAATATAATAAAGCAAAACAAGACATAACAGAGAGATTTGAAGACAAAGTTTTAAAAATTAGAAGCGGTGATGATTTATTACCAAGTGTTATGAAAATGGTAAAAGTATTCGTTGCTATAAAAAGAAGATTAAGACCTGGTGATAAAATGTCAGGAAGACATGGAAACAAAGGTGTTGTAAGTAAAATTGTACCTGTTGAAGATATGCCATATAGAGAAGATGGTAGACCAGTTGATATTGTATTAAACCCTTTGGGTGTTCCAAGTAGGATGAACGTTGGTCAAATATTAGAAACTCATTTGGGTTGGGCATGTAAAGAATTTGGTGAACAAGTAAAAAATTTGGTAAACGAAAATAACAAAAAAATTGAAAGAACAGAAAAAATCGAAAAATTCTTAAAATCTGTTTATGGAGAAGAAATTTTTAACGACAAAGTAGATAAGTTAAGTAAGAATGAATTTAAAGATCTTTGTGAAAATTTACAAAATGGTATAGCAATCTCAACGCCTGTTTTTGATGGTGCAAAAGAAAAAAATGTTACAGAGATGCTTGAACTAGCAAATTTGCCAGGATCTGGACAGACTTTCTTATGGGACGGAAGAACAGGAGAAAAATTTGATAGACCAGTTACGGTTGGAATAATATATATGCTTAAACTTCATCACTTAGTTGAAGATAAAATACATGCTAGATCTACAGGACCTTATAGTTTGGTTACACAACAACCGCTTGGTGGTAAAGCGCAATTAGGCGGTCAAAGATTTGGTGAAATGGAAGTTTGGGCCCTAGAGGCATATGGTGCTTCATATACATTACAGGAAATTTTAACTGTTAAATCTGATGACGTAGCAGGAAGAGTTAAAGTTTATGAAACTATAGTTAAAGGTGAAGAAAATTTTGAGTCTGGAATACCAGAGTCATTTAACGTTTTAGTAAAAGAGATTAAATCGTTAGCATTAAATGTGGAGCTTAATTAATGAAAAAAGAATTAACAGATCTATTTAAGGGCAGCGAAATTTCAGAAGCTCAAAATTTTAATAGCATTAAAATTTCACTTGCTAGCCCAGAGAAAATTAAATCTTGGACATTTGGTGAAATAAAAAAACCTGAAACAATTAATTACAGAACGTTTAGACCTGAAAAAGATGGTTTATTCTGTGCAAGAATTTTTGGACCTATAAAAGATTATGAATGTTTGTGCGGTAAGTATAAAAGAATGAAATTTAGAGGAATTATATGTGAGAAATGTGGTGTTGAGGTTACAAAATCAAATGTAAGAAGAGAAAGAATGGGCCACATTAATCTTGCTACACCAGTAGCACATATTTGGTTCTTGAAGTCTCTCCCAAGCAGAATTGCTTTAGCAGTAGATATGAAGTTAAAGGAAATAGAGAGAGTTCTTTATTTTGAAAACTTTATAGTAATAGAACCTGGTTTAACTGGTTTACAAACAAATCAACTTTTAAATGAAGAAGAATTAGCAAAATACCAGGATGAGTTTGGTGAAGAAAGTTTTACAGCAGGAATAGGAGCAGAAGCTGTTCTTGAGATGCTAAAAAATTTAGATTTAGAGTCAGAAAGAAAAAATCTTGTTAGCTTTATTAAAGAGACCAAATCAAAAGTTAATGAAGAAAGAGCAATCAAAAGATTAAAATTAATTGAGTCTTTTATTGAAACTGGTCAAAAACCTGAATGGATGATAATGACTGTAGTTCCAGTTATACCACCAGAATTAAGACCATTAGTTCCTTTAGACGGTGGAAGATTTGCCACTTCAGATCTTAACGATTTATACAGAAGGGTAATTAATAGAAATAACAGATTAAAAAGATTAATGGATCTTAAAGCTCCTGATATCATTATTAGAAATGAAAAAAGAATGCTTCAAGAGTCTGTTGATGCTCTTTTTGATAATGGAAGAAGAGGTAGAGTAATTACAGGTACAGGTAAGAGACCACTTAAATCTCTTGCTGAAATGCTAAAAGGCAAGCAAGGAAGATTTAGACAAAATTTGTTGGGTAAAAGAGTTGATTATTCAGGAAGATCGGTAATTGTTGTTGGTCCAGATTTGAAATTACATGAATGTGGTTTACCCAAAAAAATGGCTTTAGAATTATTTAAACCATTTTTATATGCAAGATTAAATAAATTAGGATTAGCTTCAACGATTAAACAAGCTAAAAAATTAGTTGAAAAAGAAACTAATGCAGTTTGGGATGCTTTAGAATTAATTGTTAGAGAACATCCGGTACTTTTAAATAGAGCACCAACACTTCATAGACTCGGAGTTCAAGCATTTGAGCCAAAATTAATTGAGGGAGATGCAATTGAATTACACCCTTTAACTTGTGCGGCATTTAACGCTGACTTCGATGGTGACCAAATGGCAGTGCACGTGCCGTTAAGTTTAGAAGCACAATTAGAGGCAAGAATTTTAATGTTATCTACAAATAATATTCTTTCTCCATCAAATGGTAAACCAATTATTGTTCCGAGTCAGGATATGATTTTAGGAATCTACTATCTGTCACAAGAACCTATATCTGATAAACCAGCAGGATACTTTACAAACTCAGATCAAATTGAATTTGCATTATCATCTGGCCAAATAAACGTACATAGCACTATTATTTCAAGATTTGAGACTGTAGATGATCAAGGTAAGAAAAAAATGGAAAAATACACTTCTACAGCTGGAAGATTTTTATTAGCAAATTTATTACCTAAAAATAGCAACATTAAGTTCTCTTTAGTAGACAGATTATTACCTAAAAAAGTAGTTTCAGAAATAATTGATGTTGTATTCAGATTTTGTGGTCAAAAAACAACTGTAATTTTCTGTGACAAGCTAAAAGATTTAGGATTTAAACACGCATTTAAAGCAGGAATTTCGTTTGGAAAAGACGATCTTGTGATCCCTGAAAATAAAACTCAATTAATTGATGATACTAAGAAACTAATTGCAGATTATGAAACTCAATATGCTGAAGGTTTAATTACAAGAGGTGAAAAATATAACAAAGTTGTTGATGCTTGGTCAAAGTGTACAGATAAAGTTGCTGGTGAAATGATGAAGGGAATATCAGCTACAGAAAAAACGAATGAAGGGTTAAAAATAAATTCTGTATTTATGATGGCAGACAGTGGAGCCAGAGGATCTGCAGCTCAAATGAAACAATTAGCAGGTATGAGAGGTTTGATTGCTAAACCTTCAGGAGAAATTATTGAAAGTCCAATTATTTCAAACTTTAAAGAGGGTTTAACTGCTTTAGAATATTTTAATTCAACACATGGAGCTAGAAAAGGATTAGCAGATACAGCACTTAAAACAGCTAGTTCTGGATATTTAACAAGAAGACTTTGCGATGTAGCTCAAGATTTAACTGTAACCAAAAAAGCTTGTGACTGTAAAAATCCAGGATTTATAGAGCTTTCTGAAATTTTAGAGGGTGGTAATGTAGTAGTTAGTCTATCTGAAAGAGCGCTAGGTAGAGTTACATTTGATGAGGTAAAACACCCTTTAACTGGTGAAGTAATAATCAAAAAACAAACCATGATCGATGAGGCTGGATGCGATAAAATTGATGCTGCAGGTGTAAAATCAATAAAAGTTTACTCAGTAATGACTTGTGGTTCAAAAGAAGGTGTTTGTGCTACTTCTTACGGAAGAGATTTATCTAGAGGTAAAATGGTCCACGTTGGTGAAGCTATTGGAATGATTTCTGCACAGTCAATCGGTGAACCAGGAACACAGTTAACAATGAGAACTTTCCACGTAGGAGGAACTGCTTCTGTTAAACAAGACTCACAAATTGTAACTAAAAATGAGGGAACATTAAAAATTATAAACTCAAATATATTAGAGGACTCTAAAAAGAATTTAATTGTGATGGGTAGAAATACTCAGCTTTCAATTGAGGATGATAATGGAGTTCAGATTGCAGTTTATAAAGTTGCTTATGGATCAAGATTATTTTTCAACAACGGAGACAAAGTAAAAGCTAATACTAAAATATGTGAATGGGATCCCTATACTACTCCAGTTATAGCAGAAAAAAGTGGTACAGCTAGTTATGTAGATCTAATTGATGGTGTTTCAATTCAAGAAACTACTGACGATGCAACTGGAATTTCTTCTAAATCAGTTATTGATTGGAGAGGTCAATCAAAAAGCACTGATTTAAAACCTAGAATCACTCTTAGAGATGAAAAAGGAAATGTGATTAAAAAAGCTGATGATAATGAAGCAAGATATTATTTAGTACCAGACTCAATTTTATCAATTAAAGACGGTCAAAAAGTTTATGCAGGTGACGTTATTGCAAGATTACCTAAGGAAACTACAAAAACAAAAGATATTACCGGAGGTCTTCCAAGAGTTGCTGAGTTATTTGAAGCTAGAAAAGCTAAGGACAGTGCAATCATTGCTGAAAATGATGGTAGTGTTGTTTTCGGTAAAGAGGTAAGAGGTAAACAAAGAATATCTATTGTTCCTGATGATGGATCAGAACCTTCAAATTATTTAATTCCAAAGGGTAAACATATCAACTTCAACCCGGGTGAAAAAATTCAAAAAGGAGAGTATCTTTTAGATGGCCAACCATTACCACATGATATTTTAAGAATTTTAGGTATCAAAGAGTTAACAGAGTATTTTGTTAACCAAGTTCAAGAAGTATATAGATTACAGGGTGTAATAATAAACGATAAGCACATCGAAACTATTTTAAGACAAATGCTTAAAAAGGTTGAGGTTAAAGTATCTGGTGACTCAAGTTATTTACCTGGTGAAGTAGTAGATAGAATTAAGTTTGATAATACTAACGAAAAATTAGCTGCAGAGGGCAAAACACCTGCAGTTGGTGAAAGAGTTCTAATGGGTATCACTAAAGCTTCACTTCAAACTGAGTCGTTTATATCAGCAGCTTCTTTCCAAGAAACAACAAGAGTATTAACAGATGCTGCAATCAAAGGAAAAGTTGATCCATTAAATGGTCTAAAAGAGAACGTAATTGTTGGAAGATTAGTTCCAGCAGGTACTGGTAATATTAAAAACAGATGGAACAATAAAGCTCTAGAAGATGATAATAATTTCTTGGCTGAGCAAGATAAGATAGAAGCAGCTGAAGCTGAAGAAACACAGACAAATCAGTAAAAAAATCGCCTAAAAATTGCAGTTTTAGTTTGACAAAGGACAATTATTAAGTAATTTGGCGATATTTTTGGTTGGAATGTAGTGCTTCTAACGGTACTAAACGCTGCCACAAAATAACCTGTCAGTTATTTTCATCTAAAAATAAATTAATTAATTTTAAAAAAATTTATGCCAACTATTAATCAGTTGTTAAGAAAAAAAAGGGTTAAACCAACAGCAAGGAATAAAGTTCCTGCTTTACAAAAACAACCTTTAAAGAGAGGTGTTTGTGTAAAAGTTTATACTACAACTCCTAAGAAACCAAACTCCGCATTAAGAAAAGTTGCTAGGGTTAGATTATCAAATGGATTTGAAGTTACAGCTTACATACCTGGAGAAGGTCACAATCTACAAGAACACTCAGTAGTACTGATTAGAGGTGGTAGGGTAAAAGATTTACCAGGAGTTCGTTATCATATTCTAAGAGGTAATCTAGATACACAAGGTGTTGCAAACAGAAAACAAAGAAGATCTTTATACGGAACAAAAAAAGGTAAATAATGTCTAGAAAGAAAACTCAACCAAAAAAAAATGTAGTTCCAGATCCAAAATTTAAATCAACTATCATTCCAAAATTAATCAACAATATTATGTACGATGGTAAAAGAGGTATCGCTGCAAAAATAGTTTATGACGCTATAGATAAAATTAAAACAAAAACGAAAGATGAACCAATTAATATTTTTAATGAAGCAATTAACAATATAAAACCAACTGTAGAAGTTAGATCTAGAAGAGTAGGTGGTGCAACTTATCAAGTTCCTGTTGAAGTAAAAAGTAAAAGAGCACAAGCATTAGCAATTAGATGGTTAGTAGAATCAGCAAGAAAAAGAAAAGATAAACATATGGCAGATAAAATTTTTAATGAGCTTTATGATGCTTATGAAAAAAAAGGCGCTGCTGTTAAAAAAAGAGATGATGTGCATAAAATGGCAGAGTCTAATAAGGCATTTGCTCATTTTAGGTGGTAATAAGATATGGCTAGAACTCATTCATTAGATAAATATAGAAATATTGGGATCATGGCCCATATAGACGCTGGGAAAACAACTACTACTGAAAGAATTTTATATTATACAGGTAAAAGTCATAAAATTGGTGAAGTGCATGATGGTGCAGCAACCATGGATTGGATGGAGCAAGAACAAGAAAGAGGAATTACAATTACTTCTGCAGCAACTACTTGTTTTTGGAATGATCACAGAGTTAACATTATTGATACCCCAGGCCACGTAGACTTTACTATTGAAGTAGAGAGATCTTTGAAAGTTTTAGATGGTGCCGTAGCTGTTTTTGATGGTGTAGCAGGTGTAGAGCCACAATCTGAAACAGTATGGAGACAAGCAGACAAATATAAAGTTCCAAGAATTTGTTTTGTAAATAAACTAGATAGAACAGGTGCTGATTTCTTTAGATGTGTTGACATGATTAAAGATAGATTAGGTGCTAAGCCATTAGTATTACAAGTTCCTATTGGTATTGAGGCTTCATTAACTGGAGTTGTTGATTTAGTTAAAATGAAAGCTCAAGTTTGGAAAAATGAGGCATTAGGTGCTGAATGGGAATACAAAGATATACCTGATGACCTTAAAGAAATTACTGAAAAATATAGAACAGAATTGATCGAAACTGCTGTTGAGCAAGACGAAAAATTAATGGAGTCTTATTTAAATGGAGAGGAAATTAAAGAGGAAGATTTAGTTAAGTGTATAAGAAAAGGAACATTGAACTTTAGCTTTGTCCCAGTTTTAACTGGATCTGCATTTAAAAACAAAGGTGTTCAACCTTTATTAGATGCGGTTGTAAATTACTTGCCAAGTCCAGTAGATATTGGCTCAATTAAAGGCACAAAAGTTGGTTCAGAAGATGAAGTTGAGATGAAATTTGATGATGGTTCTTCTTTCTCAGGTTTGGCCTTCAAAGTTGCAAACGATCCATTTGTAGGTTCATTAACATTTGTTAGAATTTATTCTGGAACAATTAAGTCTGGTAATGCGGTATACAACTCTTCATCTGACAAAGAAGAAAGAGTTGGCCGTATGCTTTTAATGCACGCTAATTCAAGAGAAGATATTAAAGAAGCTAACGCAGGTGATATTGTTTCACTAGCGGGATTGAAAAATACTATGACTGGCCACACTTTATGTGACAAAGAAAATCCAGTTTTATTAGAGCCAATGGAATTCCCAGACCCAGTAATTGAAATTGCTGTAGAGCCAAAAACAAAAGGTGACCAAGAAAAAATGGGTGAAGCATTAGCAAGATTAGCTAAAGAGGATCCATCATTTAGAGTTTCTTCAGATGAAGAGTCGGGTCAAACAATCATTAAAGGTATGGGTGAACTTCACTTAGATATTATTGTTGATCGAATGAAAAGGGAATTTAAAGTTGAAGCAAACGTAGGTGCTCCACAAGTTGCTTACAGAGAAACTATAGAAAAATCTGCTGAGTATGAATACATACATAAAAAACAAAGTGGTGGCGCAGGTCAGTTTGCTAAGGTTAAATTATTTGTTGAACCTCAAGAACCAGGTAGAGGAAGAGAAGTTGAAAGCGCTATTAAGGGTGGAGCTATTCCAAAAGAATTTATCCCTGGTGTTGAAAAAGGTATTGAAACTGTTTCTGATAGTGGAATTTTGGCAGGTTTCCCAATGATTGATTACAAAGTAACTATTGTTGATGGTTTACATCATGATGTTGACTCAAGCGTTTTAGCTTTTGAACTTGCAAGTAGAGCATGTTTTAAAGAAGCTTGTACTCAAGGTGGTTTAAAACTACTTGAACCGATAATGAGAGTAGAAGTCGTAACTCCTGAAGACTATATGGGAGATGTTATTGGTGATTTAAACAGTAGAAGGGGGGCAAATTAACACTCAAGAACAGAGAGGTAATGCAACTGTAATTACAGCTATGGTTCCTCTGGCAAACATGTTCGGTTATATTAATAATCTTAGATCAATGTCACAAGGAAGAGCGCAATATTCAATGTTCTTTGATCATTATTCTAAAGTTCCTCAAAACGTTCAAGATGAAGTAACTAAAAAGGTCGCAGGATAATGGAAAAGCAAAACATAAGAATAAAACTAAGAGCGTACGATAATAAAGTTCTAGACGCTTCTACAGAAGAAATTGTAAACACAGTTAAAAGAACTGGAGCTACTATTAAAGGACCTATTCCATTACCTACAAGAATTGAAAGATACACTGTATTAAGATCGCCTCATATTGATAAGAAAAGTAGAGAACAATTTGAGTCAAGAACACACAAAAGATTAATAGATATCATTGAACCAACACCACAAACTGTAGAAGCATTGATGAAACTTGACTTAGCATCAGGTGTTGATGTGGAGATTAAAATTTAATTATGAGCGAGATAGCTTTATTTGGAAAAAAAATAGGAATGACGAGAGAATTTTATAAATCTGGTCAGTTAGTTCCTGTGACCGTGCTTAAGGTTGAAAAAGCTAGAGTTATTCAGGTTATTGAAGAGGAAAAAAGAGGATACAAAGCTGTTCAGCTTGGATATGGAAAAATTAAAAATTCAAAATTAACAAAAGCAATGAAAGGTGTTTTTTCTAAAAAAAATACAGAAGCTAAGAAAAAATTAAAAGAATTTAGGGTAAATGATACATCTGTTTACAAAGAAGGAAACGAATTTGGTTTAGAAATATTCAAAGATATTAAATTTGTAGACACAAGATCAAAAACAATTGGTAAAGGTTTTGCAGGAGCTATGAAAAGACATAATTTTGGTGGTTTAAGAGCCAGTCACGGTGTTTCAATATCACATAGAGCACATGGTTCAACTGGGCATAGTCAAGATCCAGGAAAAGTTTTTAAAGGAAAAAAAATGGCTGGTCATATGGGTGACAAACTAAGAACAATGCAAAATATTGAAATAATAAAAACTGACTTAGAAAACGAACTTCTTTACTTAAAAGGATCAATACCTGGTTCAAAAAATTCTGAAGTAATGGTTAAAAAATCAGTAAAAAATATAAGCAAAATGACTATTGGTGAAAAACAAGCTGCTACTGAAGAGGCTAAAAAAACACCTGAGAAAAAGAAAAAATAATGAAATTAGATAAAATTAGCATAGACGGGAAAAAAGATAGTATTGAAGTTTTGGATAAGATTTTTTCTGCAAAAATTAATCATAAATTAGTTAGTGCGGTTCTTTACAAAACAAATGCTAATTACAAAGGAAGACATGCAAAAACTAAACAACAAAATGAAGTAAAGGGACCAACTTCAAAAATATATGCTCAAAAAGGGACTGGTGGCGCAAGACATGCTAGTAGAAAAGCTCCTATATTTGTTGGCGGTGGTATTGCTCATGGACCAAAAGGTGAATTGGCTTATAAAAAAAGAAAACTAAACAAAACTGAGAAAAAACAAAGCGTAGCTTCGCTAATTACAGAAAAAAATAATAATAAAAACTTATTAATATTAAATGACTTTAGTTCAGAAATTAAAAAAACTAAAGAGATGAACTCAATTATTAATAAACTTGAAATTACAAATTCGCTAATAATTCTAGACAAAAATTCAAAAGAAAAAATCGAAAAATCAGTAAGAAATATTCCAAATGTTAAAGTTACAGATGTAAATCATTTCAGTGCTTACGACATTATTAAATTTAAAAAAGTAGTTTTCACAGAAAGTTCAGTGAAAGAATTAGAAAAGAGATATTCATAAAATGGAAAAAATTCACTTATACGACAAAATTCTTTATCCAGTGGTTACTGAGAAATCTACAAATTTATCTGAACTAAATAAAATTGTTTTTAAAGTTCCGGATGCAGCAAATAAGAAAAACTTAAAAAAGAATATAGAAAAAATATTTAAAGTTAATGTAACTAAGATAAATATTATAAACAAACAAAACAGAACAAAAGTTACCAGAGGTAGAAAAGTAAAAGTATCTGGTTATAAAAAAGCAATAATAACTTTAAAAAAAGGTCAAAGTATTGATCTAACAACAGGAATTTAATAAATGGCATTAAAAACTTTTAAACCATACACAAAATCTACAAGAGGCACTATTTTAGTTGATAGAACTGGTTTATGGAAAGGTAAACCATTTAAGTCATTAGTCTCTCCAAAAAATGCCATGAAAGGTAGAAATAACAACGGTCATATTACCTCTATTAATAGAGCTGGTGGACATAAAAAAATGTACAGGCATGTTGATTTTTATAGAAAAAAGTTCGACATGGAAGCCACAGTTGAAAGAATAGAATATGATCCAAATAGATCATGCTACATTATGTTAGTTAAATTTGAGGACGGTACCCACTCATATTTTTTAGCACCTCAAAAAATTAAAGTTGGAGACAAGGTTGAAAGTGGTTCTAAAAAAGAAATTAAAGTAGGTAATTGCATGCCATTGCAAGACATTCCAGTGGGTATAAATATACATAATGTCGAGATACAACCAGGTGGTGGTGGAAAAATTGCTAGAGCTGCTGGTTCATCAGTTACTATTAGTGGTCTAGATGGAAACTATAGTTTAATAAAATTAGCCTCAGGTGAAGTAAGAAAAATAGATTCAAGAGCTTTGGCTACTATTGGAATTTTAAGTAATCCAGATCAAAAAAATATTAAAATTGGAAAAGCAGGTAGATCAAGATGGTTGGGCAGAAGACCTCATACAAGAGGTGTTGTTAAAAACCCAGTTGATCACCCACATGGAGGTGGTGAAGGTAAATCAGCTGGAGGAAGACATCCAGTATCACCTACAGGACAATCAGCTAAGGGATTAAAAACCCGAGATAATAAAAGAACAGATAAATTTATAGTTAAGAGAAGAAATAAGAGGAAGGATACTAAGTAATGGCCAGAGCAGTTTGGAAAGGACCGTTTGTAGAAGAAAGCTTGATGAAGAAAGTGGATAAGTATAAAGACGATCCAAAGAAAATTCCTATTAAAACTTGGTCAAGAAAATCTACAATTTTACCAGATTTTGTAGGGGTAAGTTTCCAAATTTATAATGGGAAAAAATTTATACCAATAACTGTTTCAGAAGATATGGTTGGACATAAATTAGGTGAGTTTGCACCAACAAGAACGTTCTTTGGTCATACACCAGCTGATAAAAAAGCAAAACCAGCAACAGCAGAGAAGAAATAATTATGGGTAAGAAAAAGAAAATAGATAAATCTAACGATAAAACAGTAAAGTCTGTTAACAACGGTATTAGATCAAGTGTCAGAAAGCTAAATCCAATACTAAAAAGCATAGTTGGTAAAAAAGTTGATGTTGCAATTAGAGATTTACAGTTTTCTGAAAAAAGAGTTACTAGAGATGTTAGAAAAACTATCAGTTCAGCTGTAGCCAATGCTGAAAATAATTTTCAATACGATATTGATAAATTAATAGTTAAAGAGGCATATTGTGGAAAAAAAATAGTTATGAAAAGATTTAGACCAAGAGCCAAAGGAAGAGCGGCACCAATATTAAAACCTTGGTCAACTGTCACAATAATTTTATCAGAAGCAAAACAAATGGAGAAGCATGGGGCAAAAAGTTAATCCTGTAGGTTTTAGATTAGGTGTCAATAGAGGATGGGACTCTGTATGGTATGCTAAGAAAAAAGATTTTGGAAATTACCTAATTGAAGATTTTAAAATTAGGGAATATATCAAGAAAAATGTAATCAACTCTGGTGTATCTAAGGTAATGATCGAAAGAACATCTAATAAATGTTATGTTACAATTTATACTTCTAGACCTGGATTTGTTATAGGGAAAAAAGGAAGTGATATAGACAAAATTAAAAATAATCTTTCAAAATTCACAACAAATGAAGTTAATTTAAATATCAAAGAAGTTAAAAAACCCGAAACTAATGCTTATTTAGTAGCTGAAAACATAGCTCAACAGCTTGTTAAAAGAATTTCTTATAGAAGAGCCATGAAAAGAGCAATGCAATCATGTATTAGACTTGGAGCAAAAGGAATTAAAGTTTCTGTAAGTGGAAGACTCGGCGGAAATGAAATAGCTAGAACAGAGTGGTTAAGAGATGGAAGTATTCCATCACATACTTTAAGAGCTGATATAGATTATGCAGAGGCAGAAGCTCTTACGACATATGGAATTATTGGTATTAAAGTTTGGATTTATAAAGGTGAAGTTTTTGCTAGAGAATTTAGCCAAGAAACAAACAAGGTAACACCAAAGGAAGGTAAGTAATAATGCTTCAACCAGTAAGAACAAAGTGGAGAAAAGCGCATAAAGGAAGAATTCACGGTACTGCTACTAGAGCAAGCACTATTAATTATGGTGCTTACGCTCTAAAAGCTTTACAGCCCGAAAGAGTTACTGGAAAACAGATTGAAGCTGCAAGAGTTGCTTTAACAAGACATATGAAAAGACAAGGAAGAGTTTGGACAAGAATATTTCCAAATATACCAGTTTCAAAAAAACCAATTGAAGTCAGAATGGGTAAAGGAAAGGGTTCACCTGAGTACTTTGCATGCAGAGTAAAACCAGGAAGAATATTATTTGAGGTTGATGGTGTTTCAGAACAAATTGCAAAAGAAGCTTTATACAAAGCTTCAGCAAAATTACCAATTAAGACCAAAACAATTAAGAGATTTGCATAATGAAAAAACAAGAAATTAAAAAATTATCAAAGGACGAAATTGTGAAGAATATTGATAAACTTAAAAAAGATCTTTTTAATTTTAGATTTCAAAAAATGAATTCACAAGTAACAAACACAGCTAAAATTGGAGAAACTAGAAAAACAATAGCAAGATTAAAAACAATTTTAAAAGGAAAAGCAAATGCCTAAAAAAATACTTACAGGTGTAGTTATAAGCGATAAACCAAATAAAACAGTTACTGTTATGGTAGAACGTAAATATTCTCACCCAGTTCTTAAAAAAGTAATTAGAGTAAGAAAAAATTATAATGCTCACGATGAAAATAATAAGTTTAAAACTGGTGACAAAGTTTCAATTATTGAGAGCAAACCTTTTTCTAAAAACAAAAAATTTCAAGTTGTGGAGAGTACAAAGTAATGATTGGTGTTCAAACAGAATTACAAGTAGCTGATAATACTGGTGCCAAAAGAATAGAGTGTATCAAAGTTCTAGGTGGATCAAAAAGAAGATACGCTACTATTGGTGATACAATTGTAATTGCAGTTAAAGAGGCGATGCCTAAAGGAAAAGTTAAAAAAGGATCTGTCCATAAAGCTGTAGTTGTAAGGGTTAAAAAGGGAATTCATAGAAATGATGGTTCTAAAGTAAGATTTGATAATAATGCAGCTGTTTTAGTTGATGACAAAGGAGAACCAGTTGGAACAAGGATTTTTGGTCCAGTTACAAGAGAATTGAGAAGCAGAGGTCAAATGAAAATTATTTCATTGGCACCAGAGGTTTTATAATGATTAAAAAAGGTTTGAAAGTAAGAGTTTTAACTGGAAAAGATAAAAAAAAAGAAGGTGAAGTTATTGAAATAGATAGAGCCAATAACAGAGCTAAAGTTAAAGAAATTAACATGGTTAAAAAACACGTAAAAACAACAAAAGAGAAAAAAGG
>CACJYE010000012.1 GCA_902597555.1 uncultured Pelagibacteraceae bacterium | reverse complement strand
AAAACCAAACTGTGATGCTATGAGAAAAAATGGTGCTGAAATAGTACCGGTATATTCAGGAAGTCAAACTTTAGTTGATGCAGTAAGTGAATGTATGAGATATTGGGTATCAAATTGTGATACTACTCACATGTGTGTTGGAAGTACTGTGGGTCCAAATATCTTTGTAAAAATATGTGGATGGAGTACAGCACAAATTTCTAAAGAATTGAAAATACAAATTAAACAAAAATTTAAAAAAATTCCAAACAAAATAAAATTGATTAATTGTGTGGGTGGTGGAAGTTCAGCCTATGGTTTTTGGAGCGAGTTTATAGATTTTAACAAATCTCAAATAGAATTAATAGGTGTGGAGGCTGGAGGTCCACAAAAATCAAAACTCCATGCAGCTCCTTTAAGTAGAAATGCTAAAATTGGAATTTTACACGGTGCAGCTTCTTATGTTTGTCAAAATAATGAAGGTCAAATTAATGATACAGAATCGATTAGTGCTGGGTTGGATTACCCAGGTGTAAGTCCAATACATTGTTTTTTAAAAGACACAAAACGAGCTAGATACACTTATGCAACTGATGAAGAGGCATTAAAAGCACATTTATTAGTAACTAAATTCGAAAAACTTAATCCAAGTTTAGAACCTAGTCACGCATTTGCAGAAGCAATAAAAATTGCTCCAAAATTAAGTAAAGATATCATAATTATTGTTAACTCTTGTGGCGATGCTAAAAAAGATAGAGATATCTTAAGAGAAAGACTAGGTAAAAATTAATGAGTTCATTAATTAACAAGGCGTTCTCAAATGCTAAGAATGAAAACAGGCCCGCATTACTTACTTATACAGTTGCTGGAGATAATACTAAAAATAAATCCTTAGAAATATTAAAATCAATTTCTAATTATGCAGATATTTGTGAATTAGGTTTTCCACATAACACTCCAATAGCTGATGGGGGACAAATACAAACAAGTGCTTACCGGGCAATTAAACATGGTATTAAAATTAATGATGTATTTTCAATTGTAAAAAATTTTAAAAAAATAAAAAAAAACAAACCAATTATACTAATGGGCTATTACAATATGATCTATCAATATAATGAAAATAAATTTTTAGAAAAATGTAAAAAATCAAAAGTTGATGGTTTAATTGTTGTTGATTTACCCTATCCTGAAAATAAAAATTTTGCCTCTAAATGTAAAAAAAAAAAAATTAATTTTATTCAATTAGTTTCACCAACTACTTCCCAGATAAGATTAAAAAAAATCATAAAAGATTCTCACGATATGATTTATTATATCAGTATGTTATCAACAACAGGTGGAAAACTTAAAGTATCTCCAAAAAAAATATTAGAAAATTACAACAAGATAAAAAAACTAAACAAATCAAAAAATGTTGTTATTGGCTTTGGAATTACGGAAAAAACCATCCAATCTCTCAAAAAAGCTGATGGTTTAGTGGTAGGAAGCGCAATTTGTAAGGAAATCTCTAAATCAATTGAAAAGAGACAAAATGCTGTCACAAATGTTACTAATATCGTGAAAAGATTAAAAAATAAAATTCAATGAACTGGATAACTAAAATTATAAAAGCAGGTGAAAAAATTAAAACTGCTATACGTGAAAGAGCTACAAAAGAGGATATTGCAAAAAGTGATTGGACATCATGTTGTAAGGGTCCAATTTTAAAAAAAAATTTAGAAGAAAACTTGTGGGTATGTCCAGATTGTAAGCGTCATCATAGAATAAAACCACATCAAAGATTTGATATATTGTTTGGAAAAAACAATTATGAAATTTTCAAAACTCCAATACCAAAAGACGATCCACTAAATTGGACAGACTCCAAACCTTACAAAGAAAGATTAAAAAGTGCACGAAAAAAAACAGGATTAGAATGTGGAATGATGGTTGCCTCTGGAACTATAAATAATATTAAAGTTACAGCTGTAGCTTCTGATTTTGATTTTTTAGGAGCTTCAATGGCAGCTGCAGAAGGTGAGGCTTTTTTATATGGAATACAACATGCCATTGAAAATCAAACTCCATTTTTATGTATTAGTGCAGGTGGAGGGATGAGAATGATGGAAAGTTTAATATCCTTATCTCAAATGACAAGAACAACTCTTGCAATTAATGAATTAAAAAAAAATGGACTTCCATATTTAGTTTGTATCACTGATCCAACAGCAGGGGGTATTACTGCATCATACGCTATGTTAGGCGACATTCACATTGCAGAACCAGGCGCTTTAATTGCATTTGCAGGTGCAAGAGTAATACAAGGAACTGTTAAAGAAGAACTTCCAGAAGGTTTCCAAAAAAGTGAATATGTTGAAAAAACAGGTTTCGTAGATTTAATCGTTGAACGTAAAGATCTCGCACCTAAAATTGGAACTTTATTAGCAATATTGTTAAAGAAAAATTCTGATATAAGTGCTGAACAAAATGAAACTTCAGAAGATAGTCAGTCGCTTACAAGAGCTGCATCCTAAAGAAATAGATTTAAGTCTAGATCGTATTCAAAGTCTCTGCAAAAAATTAGGCAACCCTCAAGATAAAATCAAAGCAATTTCAATTGTTGGTACTAATGGAAAGTACTCAACTATCCAAGCAATGTTTTCTATTTTAAAGGAAGCGAATTTCAATTGTAATATCTACACTAGTCCTCATATCAAAAGTATCAATGAAAGGTTTGTTTTTAATAATGAAGAATTGAATGATGAAGATTTGGTAAATTTACTTGAAGAAGTTGAGGAAGCTAACAATGGTGAACCAATTACTTTTTTTGAAATACTGACTGCAGCCTATTTTTTAAAAGCATCTCAATACCCAGATAATATCAATTTAATTGAAAGTGGATTATTCTTTAGATTTGACGCTACTAATATCTTAAAAAATAACCTTGCTAGCGTTGTAACATCTATTGGCCTTGATCATTTAGATTGGCTACCTGATAATGAACAAACTGTTGAAAAAATTATTTTTGAGAAAACATCAAGCTTAGTAAACTCAAATATTATAGTTGCAAAACAAAGTACTAATAAAATTAAAGAAAATATTAAAAAAACAATTTCAAATAATAGATCAAATAAGTTTTTCCATAATGAAAATTATAGTTTTACAATGAAGGAAAATGACTTCTTTTATTATGAAGATCAATTTGGGGGAATAAAATTACCTATACCAAATGTTAAAGGTCAATTTCAATTAGAAAATGTCTCAACAGCAATTGCGACCCTAAGAATTTTGAAAGACTTAAAAATTAAAGATGACCCCATTAAAAAAGGTATTTTAAAAATAAATTGTATTGCAAGATTACAAGAAATTAAATCTGGAAAACTTAAAGAGCTTGTAAAAGATCACAAACTTTATGTTGATGGATCTCATAACCCATTGGGAGCAAAAGTTTTGAATGAATACTTGGAAAGTTTAGATTGCAATAAACACATCATTCTTGGAATGATGGCTAATAAAGATCATAATGAATATATGAGTTTCTTTAAGGATATCTCTACATTGACTACAATAGATATACCCAATCAACCTAATTCAATTAAAGGAGGAGAGCTTAAAGATAAGCTAAACGGTTTTTCAAATATAAATTATAAGGAAAGTATAGAAGATGCTATAAAGTCAATCCCCTTAAGAGAAAATGATATAATCCTGATTACTGGATCGTTATATCTTGCCGGTGAAGTTTTAAATTTAAATTAGATATTTTTGTCTAAAAATTCCTTCATGTGACTTTCGGGAACTCCACCAACTTTTCTATCTACTTCAACGCCTTTTTTATAGATAATAACTGTTGGAACACCTCTGATACCTGCTGCACTTCCGGTATTTATTCCACCATCTTCAACATCAGCATAATAGAAACCAGCCTTATCTTTATATTCATCAGATAACTTATCCATTACTGGTTTTAGTGCCTTACATGGACCACACCACTCAGCTGAAAACTGGATAACTGAAACATCTTCATTTTTAATTTTAATATCAAAATCTTCGTCTTTAAAATTTGTAAGCATATTTCCTTTCTATTAATTAGAGCCTTAAAGTCAACTAGGCAATTTCATATTTTTTTTCTATAGACATAATAAATTCATTTATTTCATCTAATTTTTTTAGTTCCTCTTCATCATCTCGATTTGATGCTTGATCTCTTAAGGTATCAATTTCTTGATAGGCCATTCCTATAGTTTGCCACTTTTCTCTATTTTTGCTTAAAATTCGTCTAGCAATTTCACTTTTTATATTTTTATATAAATCTGGTGGCAAAATATGCGGTGCTTCTTGATAAATAATTTTTTGCCCAAACCAACTACATCTTTTATCTTGAAATTTATCCAACATTCTTAATTTATCTTCCCAAGAAGAACTATGCCAAGTTTTAAATAATTGGGTGTCTTTATTGGGAATGAATTTTTCATATAAAGTTTCTTCAGGTAACAGATCTTCCTGAGTTTGAGTTTGAGCTTTTTCTTCAGCGGCCTCTCTATTAATGATTTGAATATTTTTACAAAAATTTTCACTATTTCTAACCATTTTTGCTCTTTTTTGAATGGTTTCTAAATCTAAGTCAGCATATGGCTTCTCTTTTAATGCAAACTTTTTATCTAAAACTACAGGAGCTTTGTTGGTTTTGATTACTCTAAGTGCTTTTGGACTAAACTTTTTTAAATAAACTTTAAGATCATTTATTGATAAATTTAACAAAGGTTCAGGATCTCTTCTTAAATCAAATAAATATCCCCAAGATGCATATGATGTATGAAAACAATGATCTGGATGTAATGTAGAGACAAGATACATCATATTTTTTCCCTTAACATTTTCGAAAATTGAATAAATCCCCTCACTTTTTAAGATAGTTTCAACGCTATTTTTTGTAGATGTACTTAAAAAATTTTCCCAATTGTCTTTATGTTTGTCTTTTATAATTCTTAGAATTTTTAAGCTTGTGAATGCATCATGATAAGCAGTGTGTTGTTGAGATGTATCAAATCCTTGTTGTCTAGCTAAACCTTCTAAAGCTAGACTTTCATTTCCAGCTTCTGTTAATTCAGTCTTTAATGTTTCAGGATTCAAGGTTTGTGCTACTCTTGCAACATGTAATCCGTCATGTTCTTTATTGGGTGATGAATGTGTAATGTAAGGATATCTATTCCCTTTAAAAAAATTAAAATGAAACATTCGTCTATCAAAATTTAAGTTACTCCAACCCATAAACAATGCTGGACCAGCTTTAGAGAAAAAATTTTCTACTGCGCCTAAAAAATCGTAATGCGAGTAATTGCCTTTAGTAAGTAAATCAATACTTGTTGAATTAACTAATAAGGCTTTTGCACTTGGAACCTCACCCTCGGGCATTCTGCCACGAATATTTAGCTTACCAATTTCTTTTAAGCTTTTATCAACAACTACAGCACCAACTTCAATTATTGAGCCCCAAATTGTACTATTTGTTGTTTCTGTATCGTAAATTACTATTTTATCCATAAAATCCTAAGTTAAATCCGATAGCTCATTAAATTTTTTTAATCTTCCCAAAAACAAATTTTGATAAACAATTAAATCATGCCCTTGAATTTTAAACTCTTGGAATAATTTATCTACTGTGCAAACCAAAATTACACAAGATGTGATATTGGAGTTATAAACAATGTTATGTGCTAATGAATATGCACTTGTTTGAAGAAGCCATGAGTCTATATATTCAGCCTTTTTAGGTTTATTACTTTGTTTAAAATCTATTATTGTTTCTTTTCCTTCATAAACTCCTACACAATCAGCAGTACCTGCATACTTATCTGGGTAATAAAGAGTGCATTCAACACCCCAAATTTCATCCAATCTATTTTTCAAACCTTTTTCTATAATTTCTTTAGCCATTAATTTGTATTGTTCGTTATCTTCAAAAAAACTTAAATTTTCTCTTCCAAGTAAATAGGACTCTAAATAGTTGTGCATTTGAGAACCTCTACTACTTGCTGCTTTTGTAATTGCCTCAGCCTCTTTTTGCCCAGTTCTTTCTCTCCAATTTGCTAATGCTGCTTTATCTTCTTCAGATCGAGTTGCATCTAAAATTGAAGTGACACTTGGTAATTTTGTTTCCCCTAATAAGTATCTTCTAATGCCATCAACTGTTGCTCTTGATGATTTTGGATAATCATATTTTTGATTCCACTGCATGAGATTTCTTATAGACGTTATTAAGGAAAAAAAGAAATTAATTTTTAAACTGCCTATTTCGTTCAACAAATTTTTCCACGTTTTCAGTTTGTACAGCTTTCTCAACCTGCTCGGGATCTTTAATATTTTCTAAGGTTCTTGAAATTGATCTTGCATCCGTTCCAAATTTATCAACAACTCCCATAGCATCTTCTAATTTTTTTCTAAGAACTATAATGTTGTCAAAATGTTTAGAAAATCTTGTACTGATTGTTTTCAAATGATTATAAATTTCTGTTGCACCTTTTTGTACCTTCAATGATTGAAATCCCATATGTAAAGACTGTAAGTAAGCAGAAAGAGTATTAGGTCCACATATTACAATTTTATATTTTTTCATTAACTCTTGAGTTAATAATTCTTTTGTACTTGGATCTTGGTATTCAGTTAACTCTTTGTATAAACTTTCTGTAGGAGCATATACGATTGCAAAATCAGTAGTTTTTGGTGGAACAATATATTTTTCATTAACACTTTTAGCTTTTGCTTTAAATGCTGAGGCTAATTTTGCTCTAGCATCTGCTACAGCTCTTTTGTCTTCCGCGTCATGACCATCGGTAATTGCTTTGAATTTTTCTACTGGAAAATGACTATCAACAGGAACTAAAACATCTCCTTGAAGCTTTATTGCAAATTCAACATTTTCACTGGTGTCCTCTTTCATTTTAACATTCGTCATGAATTGAGAGGCTGGTAGCAAATCTTTAATTAGAGAATCTAAACTAAATTCTGCAAGAGTTCCGTATTTCTTAACTCCAGCTAAAATTTTAGTTATCCCCTCTTGGCTTTGATTTAATAGTTGAACTTGTTGATTAAAATTACCAACTTTTTCCTCTACCTTAGTTAAAGTTTCAGTCATATCTTTAGTAACCCCAGTTGATAGATTATTAAATGAAGTCGACATTGCACCAAGTGAGCTATTGATTGTAGTGTTTAATGTATCTTTTAAACTTGATATTTCTGATTTTAAATTAGCTATTTCCTCAGCTTCTTTGTTTTCATTTTCATCTTTTGGCTTAGTTTTTAAATTTAGATAAAGAATAGCTAAAACGCCGCCTAATAACAAAACTAGTAAAATTAACAATATATTATCCATGATTCTAATTTTTTATTTTATCGTAAATATTTGATTAATGTATTTAAATATTTAAAAATACTTTATGGAACTAATTTTAGCATTAAAAATATTCTTTATTATTTGTGTTATTGTTGCACTTTATGCAATTATTAGAAATCTAGATATTATCAAAATTATACTAATTTATTGGAAAGACTTAATTTTTAGAAAGTAATTTTATTATTTTTTTAAGACCCATTTTATTATTAGATGACTTAGAAATCATCATGCAGGCCTCTGATCTTAATATTTCTCCATCCTTTAAAATACGTAGATTGTTTGCTTTTAACGTTTCTCCGGTAGAAGTGATATCTGTAATTATTTCCGATGAGCCTGTAAAAGGATAAGCTTCAGTTGCACCCAAACTATCAATTAATTTGAATTGGGTAACGCCCTTTGAAAACAAAAATTCCCTTGTTAAGTTTGGATATTTTGTTGCTACTCTTAATCTTTTCTTTTTCTTATCTTTAAATTCAAATGCAATTTCTTCTAAATCTGCAACTGTTTGTACATCTATCCATGGATCAGGAATTGCGACTACTAATGTAGCCTTACCAAAATCATATCTTTTTAAAACATTAATTTTCTTTTGAGTGTTAATTTCACTTTCCTTTAATAAATCAAAGCCAGAAAAACCTATGTCCAAAGATCCGTCTCCAAGTCTTTCGATGATCTCTCTTGCATGAAGATATAAAATCTTAATATTTTTAAATTGTTTTATAGATCCTAAAAGATCTCTTTCTCCTCTTTCAGAAATGAGATTTAATTTATTTTTTTTAAAAATATTTAAAACATCTTTTCTAAGTCTACCTTTGCTTGGAATTCCAATATTTAAAATATTTTTTGTCATTAATAATTTAAATTTAAAGCAGCACCTACTGCTGGAGTTTGTTTTTTTGATCCTAAGTCTGAAATTAGACCATCATAACGACCACCATTAATAATATTTTTTAATGAGTTTTTAGATTTAATATCAATTTTAAAAACCATCCCAGTGTAATATTCTAATTGTCTTCCAAAGGATGCTGAAAATACTACATTTAATTTTGAAACCTTATTATTTGAGATTGGAAAATATTTTTGATCTACAGCTAGATTTATTTTATTTTTTTTAAAAAATTTATTTAACTCAATTGCTGCTTTATTTATAGGACATTTAATTTTTAAGAAATCTTTAATTATTTTTGAAACATTCTTTCCTTTACTAGCTCTTCTAGGATCTTTTATTTTCTGATCAAACCTTTTTAATATTTCATTAATTGTTCTTCCTGCAACAATATTTGATAAATCCTCTTTAAGCATTTTCACATAACGCTTTTTATCTATTTCTACAATTGTTGGATCAACGTCTGAATTAGTTTCTAATCTTTTTAATAAATCATTAAAATATTGTTCTCTCCAGAAGTGTCTGGCTAATCTTAGCTTCCATCTCTTTGGAATATCCAATTTTGAAATTAACAAATTAAATATTTCCACATTTCCAATAATTAGTGTTCCTGAAGAATATTTGATATTTTGAAGTGATTTAAGAGATGTATTTATAATTTCTTTATCGTCATTTTTCTCATCCTTAGATCCTAAAATTTCAAATCCAATTTGATTTCTAATGATTGAGTCTTTTTTATTTTGTGATTTTCGATAAGCTTGACCACTGTAAAAAATTTTTTCCTTACCTTTTAAATTATTTTCCAAATACCTTAAACAAGATGTAATTGTTAAATCTGGTCTTAAACACAACTCGCTTCCATTCTGATCAGTAAAGGAGAAGATAAACTTTCTAAAATTTTCTCCAGATCTTTGAACAATGTGATTAGCCTCAATTACTGAAGGTAAATCAATATATTTAAAACCACTAGATTTTACTGATCTAAGGATGTTTTCAGATAAGTTTTTTGACTTCATCGATTAAATTTTCTTTAGGAAATGTTTTATTGTTTTCACCCTTAATGCCTTTGAGACTTTTTATTGTGACTGTATTTTCATTAAATTCATTTTCACCACATATTATTGCAACATCCAACTCACGTTTATTTGCTAGGGTTAGTTGCTTACCTAAATTTTTTTTTATATCTAAAAAAATTTCAGCATTGATATTATTATTTCTTAATAGATCTAAAATTTCATAATAACTTTTAAGATATTTTTCATCCATTACACAAACTAAAACTGGTTTTTGACTATTTACTTTTACTTGATCCAATTGCATTAAAGCAAACAACAATCGATCAACTCCAAAACTAATTCCAGTGCCTGGAATATCCACACCTTTAAATCTCGAAATTAATTTTGCATAGGCTCCTCCAGAACAAATACTGCCTATATCGACTTCTTTGCCTTTGTTATTTGTGACTTTAAAATTTAGATTTGTTTCAACAATGAAATCTGAATAATAAGCCAATCCCCTAACAATTGTAAAATTTGTTTTGACCTGATTTAAATTTGAACTGTAACCCAATACTTCAAATACTTGTTCTAATTCCTTTATGCCTTCTTGAGACAATTGATTTTTTAATGTTTCTTTTAATTCTTTTAAATCTTTAATTTTTAAAAAATTTAGTATTTCAGATGCTTGTTCATCGTTTAAATCTGCACCCTTAGTGATTGCACCACTTATATCTTTTCTCTCTTTTTTGAGCAGATCTTCAACACCTTTTAAACCAAAACCTGGTTTGTCTAATTTATCAATTGCTCTAATTACTTTAATTTGCTTTTTTTCTGATATTTTTAAATCATCAATTAATCCTTGAACTATTTTTCTGTTACTAACGTTGATTGTAAATTGATCTTTTTTTAGACCACAATCTAACAAGGTGCTTGATATTAAATTGCAAAGCTCCGCATTTGCTTGCGCAGGATTAACATTTCCAACGATATCAAAATCTGCTTGCATAAATTCTCTGTATCTTCCATTACCAGCCTTTTCATTTCTAAAGACATTTTGAATGGCATACCTTTTAAAAATTGATGGAAGCTCTTGATTATTTTGAGCAACAAATCTAGCTAGTGGGCTTGAAAGATCATACCTAAGAGTAATGCTCTTATCTCCATCCTCAAATGAGAATACATTAGACATAGGATTAGCTTCATCTTCTGCCAAAAAAGATCCTATATTTTCACTTATCTCAAAAGATGGGGTTTCCAGAGCCTCTGCTCCAAATTTAATAAAATTATTCTCAATAGCTTTTAAAAGCTTTTTTTTGAGAAGAAGTTTTTTATCCCAACGATCTTCAAATCCTGAAGGTAATCCAGGAATTAATTTTTTTTCTTTATTCATTTTTTGGTACCCGGGCTGAGAGTCGAACTCAAACTTAAAGTTCCACAAACTTCCGTGCTAACCATTACACCACCCGGGCTTATCCTCTTTGTTTTTATCTTATTTTATGTGGATTTAAAATTATAATATAAATAAATAGCCTATTGGCTATGGAAACTGTTTCTGTGAGTAGTTTTAAAAGTCTTTCTATATGTAATATTTATATTCATTAGCAGTCTTTTAGACAAAAAAAATTAATATTCAAGGTCTAAATAGAAAAAGGACGTTTATCTATTTGATAGATTAAACGCCCTTTTAAATAATTTCTAAATTAGTCTATTTTTTTTAAATTAACTGCAGAAGGACCTTTGGGACCATCTTCTAATGTGAATTCAAGTTTATCACCTTCATTGAGATATCTCATACCAGCAGCTTTTACCGCTGAAGCGTGAACAAAGGCATCTTTTTCTTTATCATCTCTTTCAATGAAGCCATATCCCTTTTTACCATTATACCATTTAATTTTTCCTTGTAGTGTACTCATCTTATTTCTTAGTCCTTTTGTTATTTATTATCTCTTAAAGTTAATTTCTTTTACGATTATTTCAAGATGAAACTTTGTGGTGGTGGCTGAGGAAGGATTCGCACCTCCGACACAAGCCTTTTCAGGGCTCTGCTCTACTCCTGAGCTACTCAGCCTTATTTATCCTCTAAAGATGATTCTTCCTTTAGTAAGATCGTAAGGTGTCATTTCAACTGTCACATTATCACCTTGGAGAACTCTAATTCTGTTTTTTCTTAACTTACCAGCTGTATGGGCAGTAACGGTATGTCCATTTTCTAATTTTACTCTAAACATAGCATTAGGAAGTAGGTCTATCACTGTACCCTTAAATTCCAGTAAGTCTTGTTTTGACAAATTTATTTTCTCCTTATTCGTTTTACTACAGATTGGGCGTGTCCAACCAACCCTTCGTAATTTGCAAGTGTTATAACTGATGGTCCAAGAGTTTCAATACCCTTTTTTGATAAGTTTATGTATGAAATCCTTTTATAAAATTCATTCACACTTATACCGCTTGAATATTTTGCAGAGCCATTAGTTGGCAACACATGGTTTGATCCAACATTATAATCAGTCATTGCCATCACTGCATATTTTCCTAAACATATTGATCCTGAATTTTTTATTTTTGGAACTAACGATTTATAATTTTTAATATTTAATTCTAAATGTTCTGGTGCAATTTTATTTACAACACTTGCAATTTTAGCATCTGAAGAAATATAAATAAGAATTCCATTATCAATTAAACTTCTTCTTGCAACAGAAGCTCTTGGAATTTCTTTTAATTGTTTATTAATTTCAATTTTTACTTCATCTAACAAATTTTTATCTTTTGAAATCAAAATACATTGAGCAAGAATATCATGCTCAGCTTGTCCAATTAAATCACTTGCAACCCACTCAGGATTTGAAAATTTGTCACAAACGACAGTCACTTCTGAAGGACCTGCAGTCATACCTTCAATTCCAACAACGCCAAAAACTTCTTTTTTTGCTGCTGCAACATATGCGTTTCCTGGACCAACTATTTTATGAACTTTTTTAATTTTTTGAGTCCCATAAGATAATGCAGCAATAGCAGAAGCGCCCCCTATAGAATAAATTTCTTTTATTCTGCATTTTTTTGCGGCGTATAATACAGCTGGATTTTGTTTTCCTTTATGACCAGGATTAATCATAACTATTCTCTTAACACCTGCTACAATTGCTGGAATAGCATTCATCAATACACTAGATGGGTATGATGCGGTAGATCCAGGAACATAAATTGCAACAGATTCTAAAGGCACATATTTATATTCAAGTTTGTTTTTTAATTTATCTGTATAAGTAATGTTTTTAAATTTTTGAAGTGAGTGAAATTTATAAATTCTATTATAAGCTGTATCAATTGCCTTCTTTACTTTTTTATTAAGTGAATTTATAGATTTTTTTATTTGTTTTGTGCTTGGAATGATTGTGTTGTTTTGATTAAATCTTTTCTCGTATTTTAATAATGCTTTATCTCCATTTTTTTTAACATCTTTAATTATATTTGTTACAGAAACAGAGTCTGATTGAATTTTTTTTTTTCTATTTGAAAGCAAATTCTCTAAAAATTTATCAAAATTTTTACTCTTACTATTTAGTATCTTCATAACTATTTAATTTCACTTTGATCCTCTAATCTTGCTTCAATAGTTTCTGCGGTTAAAGCAATATAAGCATTTTTATTAAAAATAAGATTTATTTCATAAAGATCATTATTTTTCAAATAATCTATACCTATTAGTTCTAAAAGTGTTTCTTGATTTGATTGATCAATGTTCTTTGATCTTACTTTATCAACAAAATCAAACCTACAAATGCTATTGATTTTTTTATCTTTCTGATCACTTTCGACCTTGGTTCTTTCAATCGATAATAAAAAAACCTTATTGGATGCAAGATATTTTATATCAGCAATTTTGACCTTAGCCCCTGAACTACAAGCTGAAATCATTTGTAACCCTTCTTGGTCACTTGCTATTATTTTTGCTAAATATTTACTCACTATTTTAATCTTTTAATTTTAATACCTATTTTTTTTAATTTATTTTCTATTTTTTCATAACCTCTATCTAAGTGATAAATTCTGTTAATATATGATTTACCATTAGAAACTATCGCTGCTAGAACCAAAGCAACAGAAGCTCTTAAATCACTAGACATTAATTCGGCACCAATGAATTTAGTATTTCCTTCTATTGTAGCAGTATTATTTTTAATATTAATTTTTGCTCCTAGTCTTTGCAATTCTGCTACATGCATAAATCTATTTTCAAAAACACTTTCTGTTATTGAGCTTTTGCCAACTGCTTTGCACATTAAAACCATCAATTGCGCCTGAAGGTCTGTAGGAATACCTGGAAACTCTTTAGTTTTAATACTCTTTATTGATTTTATTTTATCAGGTCCTTTAATTAAGATTTTATTTTCACTAGTTTTGATTTTAGCACCAACTTTTTTTAATAATTTTATTTCCGTGCCAATAATTTTAGGATTAAAATTATTTATTTGTAAGTTACCTTTTGCAAGTGTTGCTGCTACACAAAATGTGCCGGCTTCTATTCTATCAGCCATTACAGCATATTCAGTTTCCTTCAAAGAATTTACACCTATAATTTTACAAACTCTTCCAGTCCACTTTATTTTTGCTCCAGCTTTATTTAAAAAATTTGTAAGATCTTTAATTTCAGGTTCTATTGCACAATTTTTTAAAACTGTTTTACCTTTTGCTAAACATGCTGCTATTATAGAATTTTCTGTTGCCCCAACACTTATCTTTTGAAAATTAATAGTTGTTCCAATAAGTTTACCTTTTGACTTTGCTAAAATATATCCATCTTTTAGTTCATATTTCATACCAAGTTTTTTTAATGCTGCTAGATGATAATTAACCGGTCTAGCACCAATTAAACACCCTCCAGGTAAAGAAGTTTTTGATTTATGATACTTTGAAATAAGTGGACCTAAAACTAAAATAGAACCACGCATTGTTTTGACTAAAGAATAACTAGCAAAAGTTTTCATATTTTTTTTATTTATTATTTTTGCTGTTTTTTTATCTCTTGATAAAATTATTTTGGAACCAAGAGACTTTAGTAAATTTAACATTGTATTGATGTCTCGAACTCTTGGTAAATTTTTGATAACTACAGGTTTATCAAATAATAAAGTTGCCGCTAATATCGGTAAAGATGCATTCTTCGAACCAGAAATTGAAACACTACCCTTGACTTTACAAGGGCCATTAATCAGAAATTTATCCATAAATTACTTTTTAATCTTAGCAACTTGAATTGTGGTTTGACCCTGATATTTACCTTTCTTTGATTTATAAGTTGTCTCTGGCTGAGTATCTGATTTAAAAAATAAAAATTGTGCTATTCCCTCATTTGAATAAATTTTTGCAGGATTAGGTGTTGTATTACTTAGCTCAATTACAATATTGCCCTCAAATTCATTTTCAATTGGAGTAACATTGCAAATAATTCCCGTTCTTGCATAAGTACTTTTTCCAACACAAACACATAAAACATCTTTTGGTATTCTAAAATATTCTACTGTTTTAGCTAAAACAAATGAATTTGGTGGAATAATACAGTGTGGTCCTGTACGTTCTATAAAGTTATCATCAGAAAAATTCTTTGGATCAACTAAAGAATTATTAACATTAGTAAAAATTCTATATTCATCAGAAATTCTTACATCATATCCCATACTACTTAATCCATAAGAAATTTTTCCTTCAGAAACTTGATGATCTAAAAATGGCTCTATCATATTGTGCTCTTTGCACATTTTTTTAATCCATGAATCAGGTTGAATTGACATTATTTATTTTTCTTTTTGTTTTTTTTTTGAAAAGTTTTTCTTTTCTTCAAATTTTTTCTAAGCGCCAAGCTTAGACGCTCATTTTTTTCTTTTGAGCTCATTCTTTGTTTGGGTTAGTCAGGAAATCTAAAGAAATTGGTTTATTAGGATCCAATTTAGGTGTTTTTTCCCCTTCTTTTTTTGGGCCTTCTTTAGCTAAACGTTTAGCTTTTTTTTCAGCAAGCTTTTTTTCTCTTTTAGCTTGCTTTTCCATAAGCTTATTACCTTTAGTTGATTTGTAATCGTAATGAATTCCCATAACATTTTCCTAAAATAGATATAAATCATATTCATCAAAAAATTAAGGCAATAATTTGAAAAAAATGCTTTATTATCAATAAAATACAATTTGTCTCTAAGCTCCTGTAGTTAAATGGTATAACAAGTCATTGGTAATGACTAGTTCCCTGGTCAGTACAGGGTGGGAGCACCACTAATTTTTATAAAAAAACTTTCTTAAAAATATCGTAATCAAAATTAAAATAAAGAAAGCTGTAATAGGAACATATATGTCAGGTGAAAATATTATATCAATTATTCCTGGTACTTCAGCATTTTGGTCTATTATTTTTTCTAATCCACTCCCAATAGAAACAGCCAAAAAAATTTGAGGGATTATTCCAATCAATGTCGCAAAGAAAAAATTTATAATCTTAACATTAAATAGGGTTGGTAAGAGACAGCTCAGCTGCCAAGGTATACCACCTATAAAACGGTAAATTAATAAATAAATAAATTCGGATTGTTTAAATTTTATTTCTAAGTTTTGAAACTTATTTAAAAACTTTTCTCTAATAAGCTGTTTTAAAAAATAGTTTCCAAAAATATACAAAAAAGTAGCACCAATACTCAAGCCTAAAACAACAACGAGTGTACCTATCCATTTTCCAAATATAAAACCACCCATTAAAGCAACTGGAGATCCAAATCCTAAAAAAGGGAAAACCCAAAGAATAGTTAATGCTAAAAAAATAATAGAAATTAAAAATAAGTTAGATTTTTTAAGTTCAAAAAAATAAGATTGGTTATCTCTTAGAAAATCATAGGATGTAATTTCTGAAAGACTAAATTTTGAAAAAAAGAAATACAAAAATAAGCAAACAATTAATAAATAAGATAATCCAATAAATAATTTAATTTTTTTTGTATTTTCCATGATTCTTCTTATTTTAATGCTTAATCTTCTATTTGCTATTTTAATTATTACTAATATAAAGGTGCAAAATTATAAAAAACTATATCTAATCTAATTATGAAAAGAACTTATCAACCCTCAAATAAAAAAAGAGCTCGAAAACACGGCTTTCGTTCAAAAATGAAAACTAAAGGTGGTAAAAAGCTTTTGGCTAGAAGAAGAGCAAGAGGAAGAAAATCACTAACTGTTTCTGTATAGAATAATGAAAAGCAAAATACTTGCTCTTTCAAAAAACGAAGAATTTAAAAATTTACTTAAACAAAAAAAAATTACCAATAAATACGTAAGTATTTTTTTTGGAAAATTATTAAATAAAGATAAAAAAAGACTAAATATCAGTTTTGTGACTAAAAAAAAAATTGGTAATGCAGTAAAGAGAAATAAAATTAAAAGAAGATTAAGAAACATTATGAATGAAGCTGTTAAAAAAATAGAGATAAACTTTGATTATTCATTTCTTGTTATAGCTAAGTCTTCTATGCTAAATAATGAATACAAAATTATAAAAGAAACTCTTTTTCAGGATTTTGCAAAAATAAAATAATGAATATATTTACTTTAATTTTAATTAAATTTATCAAAGGCTATAAATATTTAATTAGTCCATTATTGGGTCATTCTTGTAGATATTTACCAACATGTTCTGAATACAGCATAGATGCCTTAAAGGAGTACGGTTTTTTTAAAGGTTTATTAATTAGTGTAAAAAGAATTTTATCCTGCCATCCAATAAAATTTTTAGGTGGTGGTGAAGGCTTTGATCCAGTTAAAAAAGAAATAAAGGATAATAAATAATGGAAACTAGAAATATAATTGCTGCCATAAGTTTATCAGCAGCTGTAATTATATTATACTCGCTATTTTTTGCACCACCTCCTGTAACGAAAGAAAACTTATCTGAAAAAACTAAGACCGAACAGAATTCAGACGCACCTAGTCTTGATCAAAAAGAAAATGTAACTGAAATTTCACGAGAAGAAGCGTTACAACAAAGTGAAAGAATTCAATTTGAGAACCAAAGTATTGTTGGATCTATTTCATTAAAGGGGGCCGCAATAGACGATCTAACTTTCAAAGAATATAATGTTAGTTTGGAAAGTGATGAAAAAGTAAAATTTCTTGCACCAAGAAGCTCTAAAGAAGGGTATATAATAGAAAGTGGTTTTATCACTACTGATAAAAATATCGATATTCCAAATGCAGATTCAATTTGGTCAGTTTCTGGAAATAATAAATTAACTGATCAATCTCCTATAAAACTAAGTTGGACTAATGATCAAGGCATCACTTTTGAAAAAGAAATTGCATTAGATGATAAGTTTTTATTCACAATAAAACAAAAAGTTATAAATTTCACTGATAAAAACTATGACTTCTATTCTTATGGACAAATTATAAGAAATCAAATTCCAGAAGGTTTAACCGATTTTTACATTCTTCATGAAGGCCCTATCGCTACATTGGACGAAGAATTAATTGAGGAAGATTATGATGATATTGAAGAGAAAAAATTCTCAAGAACTGCTCAAAAAGGATGGTTAGGTCTAGGAGATAAATATTACATATCAACTCTAATTCCACCAAGAGAAAAAGAATTTAAAACTACGATGGATTACAAAAACAAGTACAGAATAAACTTTGTTACAACAGAACCATTAGAGTTAAATGGAAACTCTTCTATAGAAGAAAACTTGCAAGTAATAGTAGCTGCAAAAAGAGTTGATGTAATTGATGGTTACGCAGAAACATTAAAAATTGATAAATTTGATCTTACGATTGATTGGGGATTCTTATACTTTTTAACACGTCCTTTATTTACTGCTTTAGAATATTTCTTTAAAATATTTGGTAATTATGGATTAGCAATTATTGCTGTTACCGTCTGTATTCGTGTAGCATTTTTTCCACTTGCTAATTTTTCATTCAGAAGCATGGCTAAAATGAAAGCTCTTCAGCCTGAGATGGCAAGACTAAAGGAAATTCACAAAGATGACAAGATGAAATTGCAACAAGCAATGATGGCTCTTTACAAGAAGGAAAAAGTAAATCCCATGTCTGGATGTTTGCCAATTCTGATTCAAATACCTGTATTTTTTGCTTTGTATAAAGTTTTGTTTGTAACGATAGAAATGCGTCATATGCCTTTTTATGGTTGGATCCAAGATTTAAGTGCTAAGGATCCCACTTCTATATTTAATTTATTTGGACTCTTTCCTTATGACGTACCTTCTTTCCTTGTAATTGGAGCATGGCCAGTTGCGATGGGGGTATCAATGTGGGTGCAACAAAAGTTAAATCCCGCTCCAACAGATCCAATGCAAGCAAAAATATTTATGTTCTTCCCTTTATTTTTAACAGTAATTCTTGCACCATTCCCAAGTGGGTTAGTAATTTATTGGACAGTTAATAACATTTTAACAATGGCTCAGCAGGTTGTAATAATGAAACGCACAACAGTTAAAACTGTAACCTAATTAAAAAATAATAAATGGACCTTGAAAAGATATTACCTAAAGATGGGCCACCAATTAATGAAGTAACTAAATATATTGAAAAATATAAAAATGATTTAATAGTAATTAAATATGGAGGAAATGTTTTAATTGATAGAAACGTATTTAATAATTTTATAACCGATCTTAGTGTTTTAAATAAATTAGGCCTTGCAACTGTGGTAATTCATGGTGGTGGACCTAGAATTAAAAGGGAGCTAGAAAAATCAAATATTCAATCAAAATTTATAAGAGGACTAAGAGTAACTGACAAAAATATAATTGATATTGTTGAATCTGTTTTGATTGATTTTAATAATGACATTGTTAATTCTTTAAAAGACAAAAGCACAGAGGCAATCTCTATTCACACAAAAAATAATAATGTTATAAAAACTATACCAGAAGCAGAAGAGCTAGGATTTGTAGGAATACCAAATGAGATTAATAATAAACAAATTTTAAATATAATTAATCAAAGTAAAATTCCTATAATTTCTCCATTAGGATTAGGTAAAGAAAACCAAACATATAATATTAATGGAGATACAGCTGCAATGGCTATAGCAAAATCTTTAAAATCTAGAAGACTATTGTTAATGACGAATGTTGATGGTGTTTTAGATAAAAATAAGAAATTAATTGAGGAAATTTCTTCATCTGAGGTTCTTGAAATGATTAAAGACGAAACAATTACAGAAGGTATGATACCCAAAATAAACGCATGCTTAGACGCCATAAATAATGGTGTAACAGCAGTAGGTATAATTAATGGCACAAAGCCACATTCGTGTTTATGGGAAATATTCTCTGACAAGGGCTCTGGAACTCTAATAAGACAATGAAAGAATTAAAGAATATCAAAAACATATTATTTGATTGTGATGGGGTACTCTATAGTGATCTTGAAGGAGTATTTGGTCAAGTAAGTAAAAAGATGACTCAATATATTTCGAATAAATTAAATGTAGATTTAAAAGAAGCAAAAGAATTACAAACAAATTATTTTCATAAATATAACACTAGTCTTAATGGTTTAATGATACATCACGATATATCTCCAAGAGAATTTTTAGACTACGTGCATGATATTAATTTAGATTTTTTAGAAAAAGATACTACTTTAAGGAATGAACTCGAAAATATTAATCTAAACAAATTTGTGTTTACAAATGGTAGTAAAGAACATGTTAAAAATATTACTACACATTTAGGAATTGATGATCAATTTGACGGTGTATTTGACATTGTTGATGCTGAGTACAGTCCAAAACCTGAGGCAAAAACATTTGATCTGATGATCAAAAAATTTCAAATTGATCCAACTGAGACACTTTACATTGAAGATATCGCAAAAAACTTATCTATTGGAAAAGAAAGAGGAGCAAAAACAGTTTGGTTAATCAATGATGAATACTGGGGGAAAAAAGAGTCTGATGAAGAGTATATTGATTACAAAATTGAAAATCTTTCTTTATTTTTAAAAGAAATAAGGTTATTAAAAAACTCATAAAACTATGAGTATAGAGAAAATTATAAATGAAGCTTGGGAAAATAAAGACCAAGTAAGTCAAAATTCAGATAAATCTTTAAAGGATGCTGTGAATCAAATTATTGATGATTTAGACAATGGAAAAGCAAGAGTAGCTGAAAAAGTAAATGGTGAATGGGTCACACATCAACATCTAAAAAAAGCTATCATGTTAAGCTTTAGAATGTATCCAATGGAAAATTTAAATGGTCCATACAGTAGCTGGTATGACAAAGCTCATTTACTAAAAGGAAAAACAGCTGGATGGACAAAAGAAGATCATGAAAAAGCTGGTTTTAGAATGGTGCCTAATTCGCCAGTTAGAAAAGGATCATTTGTAGGAAAGAATGCGGTTTTAATGCCATGTTATGTAAATATTGGAGCGTACATTGATGAAGGAACAATGATGGATACATTTAGTCGTGCAGGAAGTTGTTGTCAGATTGGAAAAAATTGTCATATCTCAGCTGGTACGGGAGTTGGAGGTGTACTAGAACCTGCTCAAGCATTACCAACAATTATTGAAGATAATGTTTTCTTAGGAGCAATGTCTGAGGTAGTAGAAGGTGTAATAGTTGGAGAAGGTTCTGTTCTAAGTATGGGAATGTATATTGGACAATCAACAAAAATTGTTAATAGAAAAACTGGTGAAATAACTTATGGAAAAATTCCACCTTATTCAGTAGTAGTTCCAGGGTCCTTGCCTGATAAAAACAATCCACAAGCGCCATCTTTGTATTGTGCAGTAATAATTAAACAAGTTGATGAAAAAACGAGATCAAAAACATCAGTTAACGATCTTTTAAGAGAATAAAAATGCAAAAAATTAATGAACTTCAATTAGCTAAAGAGCTAATTAAGTTTCCATCCATTACAAAGATTGATGCTGGTGTTATAAAATTTTTAGAAAAAAAATTAAAAAAAATCGGCTTTAAAACTAAAATTCTCGAGTTCAAAGATAAAAATACTTATCCAGTAAAAAATCTTTACGCAAGACTTGGTACCGCAAGTCCAAATTTTTGTTATGCAGGTCATTTGGATGTAGTACCACCTGGTAATTTAAATGATTGGACTGTTAATCCCTTTAAACCAGCTATTAAGAAAGGATACTTAATTGGCAGGGGTGCAAATGATATGAAAAGCTCAATAGCTGCATTTGTTACGGCGGTAAGTAATTTTTCTAAGAAAAATAAAAAATTCGATGGGTCTATTAGCCTTCTAATTACTGGAGACGAAGAAGGAATTGCAATTAATGGAACGAAAAAAGTTGTTGAATATTTGAGGAAAACAAAAGAAAAAATAGATTTTTGCTTAGTAGGAGAACCTACGAATCCAAATAAATTAGGAGAAATGATTAAAATTGGTCGTAGAGGTAGTATGACTGGAAAATTGACTGTTATTGGTATTCAAGGGCATGTAGCTTACCCAAATAGAGCTAACAATCCATCAACAGCTTTAGTCCAAATACTCAAAAAGTTAAAAGAATTTAAATTTGATAAAGGAACAAAAGATTTTCAACCTACAAATTTAGAAATAACAAAAATTAACATTGATAACTCAGCCGATAATGTAATTCCAGGATTAGCTAGTGCATCCTTTAATATTAGATTTAATAACAAACACACATCTTACAAATTAAAGAATAAAATTAATAAAATAATAAAACAAATTTGTAATAAAAATAAATCAAAATATAAAATTGAATATAGTGTTTCTGGTGAGGCCTTTTTAACTAAACCAAACAAAACTACATTTATGATACAAAATACAATTAAGAGAATTAC
>CACJYE010000011.1 GCA_902597555.1 uncultured Pelagibacteraceae bacterium | reverse complement strand
AGCCTATAAGCACTGAACTTTCTCAATTAAAATATTGAAATTCAATAAATTAGTGAGGATTATTGAGCTTTTTTGCTCAATTAGCTATTTAAAAAGTAAAAATTTAAGAAGAGAAGTGTGGACGGTTAAGGTTACCAAAATTTGTCGTACACACTTCAACATCATATAAATTTTATTCTTAGAATTTATATGGAAGCTAGTGTGCGCCGTTTTTAAACTTGAGAGTTTGATCATGGCTCAGAACGTACGCTGGCGGCACGCCTAACACATGCAAGTCGAACGAAGTAGCAATACTTAGTGGCAGACGGGTGAGTAACATGTAGGTATCTGCCCTTTGGCCTGGAATAACACGAGGAAACTTGTGCTAATACTGGATAAGTCTTTACGGAGAAAGCTTTATGCACCATTGGATGAGCCTGCACTTGATTAGTTTGTTGGTGGGGTAATGGCCTACCAAGACTGTGATCAATAGCTGATTTGAGAGGATGATCAGCCACATTGGGACTGAGACACGGCCCAAACTCCTACGGGAGGCAGCAGTGGGGAATCTTGCACAATGGAGGAAACTCTGATGCAGCGATGCCGCGTGAGTGAAGAAGGCCTTTGGGTTGTAAAGCTCTTTCGTCGGGGAAGAAAATGACTGTACCCGAATAAGAAGGTCCGGCTAACTTCGTGCCAGCAGCCGCGGTAATACGAAGGGACCTAGCGTAGTTCGGAATTACTGGGCTTAAAGAGTTCGTAGGTGGTTGAAAAAGTTGGTGGTGAAATCCCAGAGCTTAACTCTGGAACTGCCATCAAAACTTTTTAGCTAGAGTATGATAGAGGAAAGCAGAATTTCTAGTGTAGAGGTGAAATTCGTAGATATTAGAAAGAATACCAATTGCGAAGGCAGCTTTCTGGATCATTACTGACACTGAGGAACGAAAGCATGGGTAGCGAAGAGGATTAGATACCCTCGTAGTCCATGCCGTAAACGATGTGTGTTAGACGTTGGAAATTTATTTTCAGTGTCGCAGCGAAAGCGATAAACACACCGCCTGGGGAGTACGACCGCAAGGTTAAAACTCAAATGAATTGACGGGGACCCGCACAAGTAGTGGAGCATGTGGTTTAATTCGAAGATACGCGCAGAACCTTACCAACACTTGACATGTTCGTCGCGACTCTAAGAGATTAGAGTTTTCGGTTCGGCCGGACGAAACACAGGTGCTGCATGGCTGTCGTCAGCTCGTGTCGTGAGATGTTGGGTTAAGTCCCGCAACGAGCGCAACCCTCACTTTTAGTTGCCATCATTTAGTTGGGCACTCTGAAAGAACTGCCAGTGATAAGCTGGAGGAAGGTGGGGATGACGTCAAGTCCTCATGGCCCTTACGTGTTGGGCTACACACGTGCTACAATGGTATCTACAACAGGAAGCAAGACTGCGAAGTTAAGCAAATCCTCAAAAGATACCTCAGTTCGGATTGCACTCTGCAACTCGAGTGCATGAAGCTGGAATTACTAGTAATCGTGGATCAGCGTGCCACGGTGAATGCGTTCCCGGGTCTTGTACACACCGCCCGTCACACCATGGGAGTTGGTTCTACCTTAAGGCAAGGTTTCAAACCCTTGACCACGGTATAGTCAGCGACTGGGGTGAAGTCGTAACAAGGTAGCCGTAGGGGAACCTGCGGCTGGATTACCTCCTTTCTAAGGATGAATGAAAGTAAAATTTCATTCTAAATAATACACAGGATAATGTTGACCGTCCTCATTTCTCTTCTTGAAGTAGTGTTTCTCTTGCATGGGGGCCGGTAGCTCAGTTGGTTAGAGCACACCCTTGATAAGGGTGGGGTCGAAAGTTCGAGTCTTTCTCGGCCCACCAATTTAAGATCATGGGGGATTAGCTCAGCTGGGAGAGCGCCTGATTTGCATTCAGGAGGTCAGCGGTTCGATCCCGCTATCCTCCACCAAACACTTAGTTATAAAAAATCGTAAAGAATTAATAATTAATATCAATATCTATATCCGAACATTAGTAATTTTATTGACTAATGTTCAAAAATAAAAATTTGATTCAACACAGAATTTTTTTCTGTGCATAAATCAAGCGTTTAAGGGCGTGTAGTGGATGCCTTGGCACTGAAAGCCGATGAAGGACGTGATATACTGCGATAAGTTTCGGGGAGCTGTATGTAAGTTTTGATCCGAAAATTTCCGAATGGGGAAACCCACCATTTTATATGGTACTTTAAACTGAATACATAGGTTTAAAGAGACAACCTGGAGAACTGAAACATCTAAGTAACCAGAGGAAAAGAAATCAATTGAGATTCCGTTAGTAGTGGCGAGCGAACGCGGACTAGGCCAGTAGTTTTGTTAAAAAAATTTGAATAGTTTGGAAATGCTAACCATAGAGGGTGATAGTCCCGTATGAGTAATGTTTAACAAAATTCTTGAGTAAAGCGGGACACGTGAAATCCTGCTCGAATATAGGGGGACCACCCTCTAAGCCTAAATACTCTTCAGTGACCGATAGTGAACTAGTACCGTGAGGGAAAGGTGAAAAGAACCCCTATTAGGGGAGTGAAATAGAACCTGAAACCGCATGCCTACAATCAGTCGAAGCTCTTTTTAGAGTGACGGCGTACCTTTTGTATAATGGGTCAGTGACTTAATTTATAAAGCAAGCTTAAGCCATCTAGGTGTAGGCGTAGCGAAAGCAAGTCTTAATAGGGCGATTAGTTTTATGAATTAGACCCGAAAACGAATGAGCTTACCATGAGCAGGTTGAAAGTAAGGTAACACTTACCGGAGGACCGAACCAGTTGACGTTGAAAAGTCTTTGGATGACTTGTGGTAAGGGGTGAAAGGCCAACCAAATTCGTAGATAGCTGGTTTTCCGCGAAAACTATTTAGGTAGTGCGTTGAATAAATAGACGTTTAGAGGTAGAGCACTAAATGGGCTAGGGGGAAGAGATTCTTACCAAACCTAATAAAACTCCGAATGCTTAACGTTGTTCTTCAGCAGACAGACTGTGGGTGCTAAGGTCCATGGTCGAGAGGGAAAGAGCCCAGACCACCAGATAAGGTCCCCAAATTATGATTAAGTGTGAAAGGATGTGGAAATTCCTTAACAGCCGGGAGGTTGGCTTAGAAGCAGCCATCCTTTAAAGATAGCGTAACAGCTCACCGGTCTAATAGAGTTTCTGCGCCGAAGATGTAACGGGGCTAAAATCATATACCGAATCTGTGGATTTGTAATTTTTTCGAAAATTACAACTGGTAGCGGAACGTTCTGTAAGCCTGTGAAGGGATACCCGTGAGGGATCCTGGAGGTATCAGAAGTGCGAATGCTGACATAAGTAACGATAAAAGAAGTGAAAAACTTCTTCGCCGAAAATCCAAGGGTTTCTGCGCAAGGTTAATCCGCGCAGAGTTAGTCGGCACCTAAGGCGAGGGCGAAAGCCGTAGTCGATGGAAATAAGGTTAATATTCCTTAACCAGATGGTAGTGACGGATCTTGTAAGTTGTAAGTTCTTAATGGATTGAGCTTGCCGCGAAAAGGTTCCAAGAAATAGCTCCATCATAAGACCGTACCCTAAACCGACACAGGTGGATTAATAGAGTATATTTAGGCGCTTGAGAGAATGATGTTGAAGGAACTCGGCAAAATACTTCCGTAACTTCGGGATAAGGAAGACCTTCTTGTAGGCAACTATTTGAAGGTGGCACAAGCCAGGGAGAAGCGACTGTTTATCAAAAACACAGGGCTCTGCTAACACGTAAGTGGATGTATAGGGTCTGACGCCTGCCCGGTGCTGGAAGGTTAATGCGGTTGGTGCAAGCTAACTTCTGAAGCCCCAGTAAACGGCGGCCGTAACTATAACGGTCCTAAGGTAGCGAAATTCCTTGTCGGGTAAGTTCCGACCTGCATGAATGGCGTAACGATTTCTCCGCTGTCTCCAACATCAACTCAGTGAAATTGAATTCTCCGTGAAGATGCGGAGTTCGCGTAGTTAGACGGAAAGACCCCGTGCACCTTTACTGCAACTTTACATTGGTATTAGGAAAAACATATTTAGCATAGGAGGGAGACATTGATGCAATGGCGTCAGTTATTGCGGAGTCACCAGTGAAATACCTCTTTTGTTTTTCTTGGTATCTAACTGATTGCCGTTATCCGGCATCAAGACATTGTATGGTGGGTAGTTTGACTGGGGCGGTCGCCTCCCAAATAGTAACGGAGGCGTGCGAAGGTAGGCTCAGAACGGTCAGAAATCGTTCGTAGAGTGCAATGGCATAAGCCTGCCTGACTGTGAGACTGACAAGTCGAGCAGAGACGAAAGTCGGTCATAGTGATCCGGTGGTTCTGAGTGGAAGGGCCATCGCTCAACGGATAAAAGGTACGCCGGGGATAACAGGCTGATACTGCCCAAGAGCTCATATCGACGGCAGTGTTTGGCACCTCGATGTCGGCTCATCACATCCTGGGGCTGGAGCAGGTCCCAAGGGTTTGGCTGTTCGCCAATTAAAGTGGTACGTGAGCTGGGTTCAGAACGTCGTGAGACAGTTCGGTCCCTATCTGCTATGCGTGTAGAAGAATTGAGAGGAGTTGACCCTAGTACGAGAGGACCGGGTTGAACATACCACTGGTGGACCGGTTGTAGCGCCAGCTGCAGTGCCGGGTAGCTAAGTATGGACGAGATAACTGCTGAAAGCATCTAAGCGGGAAACTCACCTCAAAACTAGTTCTTCCTATAGAGCCGTGGTAGACCACCACGTTGATAGGCTGGATGTGGAAGCGCAGTAATGCGTGCAGCTGACCAGTACTAATAGCTCAATTGGCTTGATTTATGCACTGAAAAAAATTTTTTTTAGGATGTAATTTAAATTTTAATTTTTTGAATTAAAAATTAAATTAATTTTAATTTTATTTTGATGAATGTTATTATTATTTTAAAATCAGTTTTTAGTCCCCAGCCTATACTTGATTTAATATTTTTTTTTACACGAATATTTACTTCATCAATCATTTTATTTTTTTTTAAATAAAACATTCCTATGTAGTCTCTTTTTTTTAGAATTTTAAAAAGTTCTAATAAATACTTTTTTCTATAACATTTAAAACCAGATAGTGGATCATCAACATCGTCAGTTATTTTTGAAATAAAACTTACAAAGTACTCAGAATATCTATTAAAATAATTTCTACTTCCTATTACTACATCATAACTTTTAATTTTTTTTAAAAATTTTGGTGTTTCATTAGCTAAATGCTGCCCATCTCCATCAACTGTGAAAATTATATCTTTATATTTCAAATTTTTTAAGACAAATTTAATTCCAAACCTTATCGAATAATCATATCCAAATCTTTTTTTATTATTAATTAAATAATTAGAATATTTTTTTGCTATTTTTTTGGTGTCGTCGTTAGATTTATCATTAACTGTAAGAATATCCCCATATTTTTTAAAACTACATAATACTTTTTTTAAATTTTTTTCCTCGTTATGTGCCGGAACAATAAAGATTATTTTTTTTTTCAAAATATTCTATGAAATTAAGTTAGATAATGGTCAAATCTGATATAATGATTTTTTTTTATGTTTTTTTTTAATTTCCTTTTTTTATATTTTTCAAATAAATAAGGAGGTATTGCATCATTTGGACACGGTCTTAAAAACGAAACATCTGAAGATATAATTTTATCTCCAATTTTAAAATTTTTTTTTACCCTGACTGATCTTCTCTGCAGAATGACAGTTTCTTTTTCATTTTTCTCAATTTTTTTTAGTCCATCTCCTAAAGATAACTCTAAGTTTCTAGTCGAATCTACCATTGCCTGCCATGTTTTTGGGTTCATAGAGAATTTATGATCAGGACCAACTCGTCTGTTATTATCTGTAAAATGTTTTTCAACTACCCTTACACCTTTGGCTACTGCCCCGAGAACAGTTTCGCTTCCATGAGTATGGTCTGATAATCCAAGTATAGCTTTAGGAAATAATTTTCTGTAAACATCTAAGACGTTAAGATTTATAAAAGAAAAGTTCTTTTTATCAGCCGTATAGTTTGTGTTGCATTGCATTATAACAATCTTTTTGTTTATCTGTTTTACTTTTCTGTATACCTCTTTTACTTCATTTAAGTTAGAAGCTCCTGTTGCAATCAATATGGCTTTATTCGTTTTTGCTAATTTGATTATGTTTTCATGAAATGTAATATCTCCTGAACCAACTTTCCAAGCCGCTACAAATTTATTAAGAAAATTTATTACACCAAGATCGTAAGGTGCAGTAAAATAATCTATACCATTTTTCTTGCAAGTTTTCTTTAATTCTCTGGTCCATTCTAGAGGTAGCTCTGCTTCTTTATAAACATCATAAACACTCTTCTTCCATTTAGATTGGTGTGATTTTTTGTTTCCCAATCTTTTAAATCCATAATCAGAAATAAAGTTTTTAGCAAAAAAATTTTGAAATTTTGCTGCATTTGCTCCTGCTTTCGCTGCTAATCTAATTAGCTTTTTGGCTCTGTTGAGATTTCCGTCATGATTTGCAGCTATATCTGCAATAAAATATGTTTTATGTTTATTTGAAATTGTATTTTTACCAATCTTAAACATACTCATATAATTCTTTAACCTCGTTAGCTATCTCTTTTTTTAAACTTGGTAAATTAATTTTAAATTTTTTTTCAAATTTATTTACTGACATTAACATATTTTTTGATCTTTTTGTATTCAGATGTGAATTAACTTTTACAACATTATAATTTATTTTTTTTCTTAAAAGTTTAAATACTAATATATAAAATTGACTTTTACTCATTCCCTCTTTAGATCCTAAATTAAACAATCCCTTTTTTAAGTTTTTCTTAATAATTATTTTAGATATTGTTTTTGCAATAGTTTTAGACCTAAGAGGATTAAAGTAAACATCTCCAAATAAATTTAGTATTTTTTTTTTTTTTGCTTTTTTTATAAGCTCTTTAATTGGTGCATATCTATTAACTTTAAAGCAAAAAAAGTTCGTTCTAAAAACTGTTTCATTGTTCTTAATTGCCAACTTTTCTCCAAGATACTTTGTTTTTGAATAATAGTTATTTATTTTTATATTGGATTTTTCATTTTGTTTTTTTGATATGCCATCATAAAGTTGATCTGTTGAAAAATGTATAATTTTAAAATTTAAACTATGTTTTTTTTTTATCTTAATTATATTTTTGATTATATTAGTGTTAATTTCTAAAGACTTTTTTTTATTTTTTTCACATAATTCTATATCCGTATAACCAGATGCGTTAATTAGAATTTCCGGCTGTTTTTTTAAAACTATTTTTTCAAGTTTTTTAAATTTTGTGACATCTACTTTTTTTTTACTTAAACCATTATGGTAAACAGTGAAAGATTTATTGAGCTCATTGTATAATTCTTTTCCTAATTTCCCTGATGATCCTAGTATAAATATTTTATCGGTTTTCAACTTTTTTACCGCGATTTAAATTTTCACAGTTTTATTATTTTTTTTAAATATAGCTATATAAGGATGGTCACATTTTCTACATTCTTCAATTGTGTACCATTTACCATTTTCATGAGCTGTTCTCATTTCTTTAATTTTTTTACTTTTCCAAGCATTCTTTATTCCAGTTTCAACTTTTCCAATTGATGGAGCATTTCTTGGTGTACAAGGATCTATTAAACCATCAGAGTGTATTTTAATACTTTGGTACAAATATGCACATCTAAAAAATTCTTTGGTTTTTTTTTCTGTTTCAATAATTTTTTTCCTATCTACTTTATAATACGAGTTTTCGCCTGATTTCCAGTTAAGTCCTTTCATTCCATCTGTAATTGTATCCTTATTTGTACTGACTTCATATTTTACTTCATCTTCGAATGAGTAAACTAAATCTTGTGCTGAAATATTATCAGATAGTTTTTCCCATTTTTTTTTGAAATCTTTGACTTGGTTTATTGTTTTGTCAGTCAAAACCATAGTTGTTCTAACCATTGGCATTTTACTTTTAAGTGCATTTCTAATTTCAATAAATCTTTCAACATTTTTATTAACTTTTTCAAAGTTTGCTCCTACTCTCATTTCCTCATAAATTTTCTTATCCGTAGTATCCAACGAAAAAATTATTTGTGTCAAACCAGAGTTTATAAGTTTCTTTGCTAACTTTTCTGTCATAACAGTTCCGTTTGTATGAAACATAATATCCTCAATTCCTGCGTCCCTACAATATTCAATCATTTCTACTAACTTAGGATGTGTAATTGGTTCACCCAATCCATTTAAATTTACTGCTGGTAAATTATATTTTTTTGCTTCATCAATTATTTTTTTAAACATGTCCATATTCATATGAATCTTTTGTTCTTTATTAAGTTCTCTATGATAACAAAATGTACAAGCTAAATTACATTTTGTAGTGATTTCAATATTCAAGTTTAGTGGAAATTCTCCTGGGTTTTGATGAATGGGTCTATCTTCCCAGCTTTTTCTATATTTTTTAAAAGAAATAGTATTATCTTCAAACCACCTTTTAAAATTTTCTGATTTATGAAATATTTGATAAGTGTAATAAGGATCAGTAAATGTATTAGGTTTAGACATGGTCGTATATTTATATTTATTTTCCATAATTTTCTACAAAAATCTTCATTAACTAATTGACCTGTTAAAAATAAGTGATATCGTACAATTATTGAACGTTAATTAGTTAAATATTAATAAAAATCAATTTTTATTATAACTTAGATAATATGAAGCTTGCTTTAGGCACTGCTAATTTTGGTAATAAATATTCATTTATGAATAAACAATTCCAAAAAAAAGATATTGGAAATTTAAAAAAAGTTGTTACTAAATTTAACATATCGTTGTTTGATACAGCAATTAATTATAAAAATTCACACCTCTTATCCAAGTTTATAAATCAAAAAGAAATTAATTTTGTTAGCAAGATAAGTTCGAGTGGTACAAAAAAATCATTGAAAGAACAAGTTGGTATTATATTGAATGAGTATAAATCTAAACCAATTCATGGAATTTTATTTCATAATTATCAAGATCTATTAAACAAGAAAGGCAAAGATGTTCTTAAGCTTTTATTAAAATTAAAAAAACAAAAAAAAATTAATAAAATTGGTATATCTATTTATGATCCTAGCGAATTAAATAAAATTTGGTCTTTTTGGGTTCCCGATATTGTTCAAGCACCTTTAAATGTAATTGATCAAAGATTAGATAAAACAAACTGGATAAACAAATTAAAAAAAAATAAAATTGAAATACATGCTAGATCGTGTTTTTTGCAAGGATTACTCATACATTATAATTCAAAAAAAAAACTTTATAAAAAATTTAAAAAATGGGAAAATCTTTTTAACAATTGGGATAATTGGTGTAGTGTAAATAATATCTCAAAATTAAGAGCATCAATAGATTTTGTAAGAGGTTTTAAAAAAGTTGATTATATTATTTTGGGATTTAATAATAAAAAAGAGTTACTGGAGTGTATAAATATATTTAAAGATAAAAGAAGAAATATACCTAAAATTTTTTCATGCAATGATAAGCATTTAATTGAACCCAAAAATTGGTCTAAACTATGAAAGCAAAATTAATATTTAAAATTTAAAGTTTAAAATGCATAAAATAAAAATATGTAGTTCTAGCTCGATAATTGAATCCAATACAATTTGGAAGTCATTAAAAAGTAAATATGAAATAAAATTTACTAATTATGGTGATGTGATATCTCCATTTTTAAATAATAAAATAGATCATACTATTGTTATGGTTTTAATGTTTGAGGATTTGATAAGAGAAGAAAAAGAAAATATTTTTAAAAGAAAAAGTTCAGATATTTTTAATGCTATAAAAAAAAAGTCCAAAGCTTCATCAAAACCAATTATTGTTTTGGTTTCTAAAGGATTTGGGCCTAATATTCTTAGATCAGCAAAAAAAAATCAAAATGATGATGTAAAATATAAATTTTTGATAAATAATTTTGATAATTTAAAAAGAAAGATTAAAAACTTTTATTTTATTGAATTAGATAATGTTTTTTCACTAGAAGGTTATAATAACATATATTCAAACAGAAATTGGTATTATGCAAGATGCCGATTATCAATTCAAGGATTACAAATATTAGTTAATCAAATAGCAAAAATATTAAACAGATGCTTTAACGCACCTTGTAAGGTTCTTGCTCTTGATTGTGATAATACAATATGGGGTGGTGTTGTAGGTGAAGATGGACTAAAAAATTTGATACTTGGGCAGGATGGCCTGGGAACAGCATATGTAGATTTTCAAAGAGAAATTAAAAAATTAGTAAAGGAAGGTGTTATATTGGTAATTTGTAGTAAAAATAACGAAAATGATGTCTGGAAAGTTTTTAATGAACATGATTCTATGGTTCTAACTAAAGATGAAATTGTTTCTTATAAAATTAATTGGGATGAAAAGACTAAAAACCTGATTCAGATATCAGAAGAGTTAAACTTAAATCTAGACAGCTTTGTATTTTGGGATGATAATCCGGTAGAACAAAATAAAGTAAAAAAATTACTTCCCCAGGTAAAAACTATTGAAACACCAAAAGATGTTTGTGAATGGCCAAATTTAATTAAAAATTTAGATTATTTCGCTAAATTTAAAGTAACAAAAGATGACAATAAAAAAGTAGAACAATATAAAAGCCGCGCAAATTTTGTAAAAAATGTGAATATTAATAGTAATGTTAATGATTTTCTTAAGTCAATAAATCTAAAACCAGAGATTTTGAGTTTAAGTGAAAAGACAATAAGTAGAGCCGAACAACTTTGCAAAAAAACTAATCAATTTAATTTAAGAACAATAAGACATTCTGAGACTGATCTTAATAAAATAAAGAAAAAAAATAATGATTTTGTTTTTTTAGTTAAATTAGTTGATGATTATGGAGATCATGGAATAGTTTCACTTATTTGTCTTGAAAAAATTGATAAAGATTTATTGTTTTTAAATACATTTTTAATGAGTTGTAGAGTAATTGGAAGACATCTAGAGTCATGGATACTTTCCAAGATTTTTAATATAGCTAAAAAATACAAGTTTAATTTTCTGATTGCTGAATTTAAAAATTCTGGAAAAAATAATATTGCAGAAAAATTTTTAAAAGAGCATAAATTTATTTCAATCTCAAAAAACGTAAAATTAAAAAAAATTATTGAAAAATCAAGCTTAGATATAAATTCAAGTATATTTTATCTTGATGTTAAAAAAACAAAAATTCAAAATTTAGATATTTATGAAAAAAAATGATTTAAAATTAAGAAAAGTGTTAATGGGTACTTTTCCAAATAGCAAAATACCAAAAAATATAAATGAATTAAAAATGGGTGATTTAAAGGACTGGGACTCAATGGGCAACTTTAATTTAATATTATCTATTGAACAAAATTTTTCAGTAAAATTTAATATGGATCAGGTTGAACAAATAAAATCAATTAAAGAAATAAAAAAAATTCTTAAAAAGAGCAATGTTGAGGATTAATGAAATTCATAGGTCATTTGATCAAATTGGATTGTCTGAAAATGACGTAGTCATGATTCATGGAGATGCAGGTGTTGCAGCTCAAATTGATTGTGATCCAGCCTCAGATAAACTTTTTCTTTTGATAAGAGAAATAATTAATTATTTTAAAAAGGGAACAATAATATTTCCAACTTTTACATATAGCGCGACTAAAAATGAGGTGTTCTGTCCTGTAAAAACAAAGTCTGAAGTTGGCTTATTTTCAGAAAAATTTTTGAAATTTAATGGAGTTGTCAGATCTAATCACCCTATATTTAGTGTTGGTTGTTATGGGAAGAGAAAAAATTATTTTGCTAAAACAAAAAATTTTGATTGTTTTGGTCAAGACTCGTTATTTGATAAATTGTACTTATCTGATGCAAAAATTTTAACTTTAGGCTGCGGTTTTGATAGTGTTACATTTACACATTATGTTGAGCAAAAAATTAATGTCCCGTATAGATATTTTAAGAATTTCGATGGAAAAATTAAATTAAAAGGAAAGATAATAAACCAAAATATTAGGTATTATGTTAGAGATCTCAATCTCAGTAATGAAATTAATTTTGACAAGTTAGAAAAATCTTTATCAATTAAAAAAAAATTAAGAAAAGGAGTTTTTGGTAGATTTTCTTTGAGATCTGTTTCAGCAAAAAATTTTAATGATGTTTTATTTATGTTATTAAAAAAAGATTATAAAAGTTTATTAAAAAAATATGAGTAAATTTAATCATATTGGCATATTTGTAAAGAATTTAAGTATAGGCTCAAAATTCTTTTCTAAAATAATAAATATTAAAAAAATAGGAAAAGAGATTATTGATAGAAACTTAAAAGTTAGGATTTTATTTATTACTGATAACAAAGGTATTACGTATGAATTAGTTGCACCATATGGTAAAAATAATCCTGTAAGTAAATTATTGAGTAAAAATAAAAATATATTAAATCACGTTGCGTATTCTACTAAACACTTTGATTTTGAGATAAAAAAATTAAGAAAGAATGGTTGTATTCCTTTAGGTGAGCCAAAAACAGCAAAAGCTTTTAATGGTTCCAGAGTAATTTTTTTTTTAGTTCCATTAGGATTTATATTTGAATTAATTGAAGATAGAAAATGATTGGAAAAAAAATTCATAATTTTGCTAAAGAGCTATGGCCGATCAATCGCAGTATAACTGGTGAAGGACTAAGGAAAACATTAAGATTAATAAAAAATAAAATACCAAATTTAAAAATATATTCTGTTTCATCAGGCAAAAGAGTCTTTGACTGGCATATTCCAAAAGAATGGAAAATAGACGAAGCTTATATAATTACTCCAAATGGAAAAAAAATATGTGAGTTTTCAAAAAATAACTTACATGTTGTTGGATACAGTTCCCCTTTTAAAGGAAAAGTATCTTATAAAGAATTAATGAAACATCTTTATACTCTACCTAAGCAACCTACGGCAGTGCCTTACGTTACAAGTTATTATAAAAAAAGATGGGGGTTTTGTATCAAATACAACGAACTTAAAAAATTAAAAAAAAAATCTAATTATGAAGTTTTGATTAAAAGTCAATTATTTAATGGATATCTCAACTATGGAGAATTAGTAATACCAGGAAAAACAAAAAAAGAAATTTTTTTGTCAACTTATATTTGTCATCCATCGATGGCTAATAATGAGTTATCAGGTCCAACCATTCTGACATTTTTATCTAGTTGGATTAATCAACTTAAAGATAGACATTATACTTATAGGATCGTCTTTGTGCCGGAAACTATAGGTTCAATTACTTACTTAAGTCGTAATTATAAATACTTAAAAAAAAATGTAATAGCTGGATTTAATCTCACGTGCTTAGGTGATAACAGAAACTACTCATATGTTCCTTCGAGAAATGGAGATACTTTAAGTGATCATGTGGCAAAACATGTTTTAAAATGGATTTATCCTAAATATAAATCTTATAGCTGGTTAGACAGAGGTAGTGATGAGCGTCAGTATTGTTCCCCTGGGATTGATCTACCTATAGCATCAATACACAGATCGAAATATGGAGAATACCCTGAATATCACACTTCTCTTGATAACTTAAAAAGAGTAGTCACCCCAAATGGCTTGGAAGGTGGTTTTAATGTGATTAAAAAGTCAATCGAATTAATTGAAAAAAATAAAAATTATAAAATTTTAACTCTGTGTGAACCGCAAATGAGTAAAAGAGGTTTGTACCCCAGTCTTTCGACTAAACATAATTTAAAAAAAACTCAATTAATGATGAGTTTTATAAGCTATTGTGATGGAAAAACTTCTTTATTGACAATTTCAGAAAAACTAAAAGTTCCTGCATGGGAATTGTATAATTTAATAGAAAAACTCTTGAAGAAAAAATTAATTAAAGAAAAGAGATAAAAAAAAATGTTAAATAAAATAAAAAAACATTACTTTTAGTAATTCCATATAATGAGAAATAATAAAATCACAGCAGTTGTTCAAGCAAGGTATAATTCAGTAAGATTTCCTGGCAAAATATTATCAAATATTAATGGTAGAAGTGCTTTAGAAATTTTACTCTTGAGATTAAAAAAATCAAAAAATTTAACTAATATAATTATTTCAACAACTAATGATAAAAGAAATATTTCAATCAAAAAAATTTGTAAAAAATTAAACATAAAATATTTTTCTGGATCAGAAAATAATGTTTTAGACAGATACTATAAAACTGCATTAAAATTTAATATAAAGAACGTAATAAGAATAACATCTGATTGTCCCCTCATAGACCCATCTCTATTAGATAGCATGATCAAAGTGTATTTTGAAAAAAAAGCTGATTATTTGTCTAATACAAACCCACCTACTTATCCTGATGGTTTAGATATAGAGATTTTCAAATTTTCTGCGCTTAAGAAAGCATGGTTAAATGCAAAAAAATCTTATGACAAGGAACATGTAACTCCATTTTTAAAAAAAAATAATAAACTGAAAAAAATTAATTTTAAAAATGATAAAGATTATTCTAAAGTAAGGATAACTTTAGATGAAAAAAGTGATCTTGAAGTAATCAGAGGTATTTTTAAATATTTTAAAAATAATATTTACTTTAATCTTAATGATATAATAAAGCTTTATAAAAGTGAAAAAAAATTATTTTTAAAAAATATGCATTTAAAAAGAAATTATGGAGGAGTAATAAGCTATGGTCAAAAAGTTTGGAAAAGGGCTCAGCAAATTATTCCTGGTGGAACTATGTTGTATTCAAAAAATCCAAACCTTTTTTTACCAAACTTTTGGCCTACTTATTATACAAAAGCAAGAGGATACAGTGTATGGGATCTTCAAGGAAAAAAATACAGTGATCTTTCATCTATGGGCGTTGGGACAAACATACTTGGTTACGCCAAAAAAGAAATAGATGATGCCGTGATCAAAGCTATTCAAAATAGCAATATGTCGTCTCTTAATTGCTATGAAGAAGTAAGTTTAGCAGAAAAATTAATTGAAATTAACCCTTGGGCACACATGGTTAAGTACGCAAGAACAGGTGCTGAAGCTAATTCTATAGCAATCAGGATAGCTCGTGCGACGACAGGAAAAAATAAAATTGCAATTTGTGGTTATCATGGATGGCATGATTGGTATTTGGCAGCAAACCTTGATGATGATCAAAATCTTAACAATCATTTAATGAGAAATTTAAAAATCAATGGTGTTAATAAAAATTTGAGGAAATCAGTTCTAACTTTTGATTATAATGATTTCAAAGGTGCAAAAAAAATTCTTTCTTCGAAAGACGTGGCTGCAGTTATTATGGAGGTCTCTAGAAATGTCAAACCACAAAATAATTTTCTTAAAAAAATTAGGTCATTAACAAAAAATAAAAATATCATTTTAATTTTCGACGAATGTACATCTGGTTTTAGAGAAAATTTGGGTGGTTTGCACAGAAAATTCAATGTTACTCCAGACATTGCAGTTTTTGGTAAAGCCCTTGGAAACGGCTATGCTATTACCGCAGTTGTTGGTATAAAAGAAGTCATGGAAAATGCTAACTCTTCATTTATTAGTAGTACATTTTGGACAGAAAGGATAGGACCAACAGCTGCATTAAAAACAATTGAATTAATGAAAAAAACTCAATCTTGGAAAATAATAACTGAGATGGGAATAAAATTTAAAAAGCAAATAAAAAAAATAGCAGATAAAAATAAAATAAAAATTAATATTCAAGGGCTTGATGCTATGCCAAAATTTGAATTTGATCATGAAGACAAAGAAATTTTTACAACTTTTTTATCTCAAGAAATGCTCAAAAAAAACATATTAGCTACAAATTTCATATATTTTTGTATAAATCACGATGAAAATATTATGAAAAAATATTATGAGTGTTTAGATGAAGTATTTTTTAAAATAAGTAAAACCATCAAGGAAAATATATCTACAAAAAATCTTTTAGAAGGACCCATTAAAACAAGTGGGCTGAGATATAGGCCATAAAACTATTTACAATACAAAAATTCAAATATATAAGTTCAATAATTGAACTGTATGAAAAACACTGAAGAATATTTAGATATCTTAAGAAAAATTGACAGTAAGCCAGATATATCACAAAGAAAACTTGCTCAAGAATTAAATTTTAGTTTAGGTAAATTGAATTACTGTATTAAAGCTTTGAGAAATAAAGGATTAATAAAAATTAAAAATTTTGAACAGAATCCAAAAAAGTTTAAATACATTTATATTCTAACTCCAAAAGGAATTAAAAAAAAAACTATGCTTACAATTAACTTTATTAAAGTAAAAATGAGGGAGTATGAAAAATTAAAAATTGAATTAAAAAAGATGAGAAAAAATGTTTAACAACAAAAATATATTTATTTCAGGAGGTACAGGGTCTTTTGGTCAAAAATTTGTTGAGACAATATTGAAAAAATATAAGCCAAATAAATTAATTATTTACTCTAGAGATGAATATAAACAATCTGAGATGCAGAATAAATTCATAAAATATTCTAAAAATTTGAGATTTTTCATAGGCGACGTTAGAGATATGGAAAGATTAGATTTTGCAATGAGAAATGTAGATTTTGTAATACATGCTGCAGCATTAAAACAAGTAGTAGCAGCAGAATATAATCCAATGGAATGTGTAAAAACAAATATAATTGGAGCAGAAAATATAATTAAGTCATCAATTAAAAATGGTGTCAATAAAGTAATTGCCTTATCAACTGATAAAGCTGTAAACCCGGTTAATCTCTATGGGGCAACCAAACTAGCATCAGATAAAATATTTGTTGCAGCAAATAATATCGTAGGAAAACAAAAAACTAGATTTTCTATTGTAAGATATGGAAATGTGTTTGGGTCAAGAGGCTCTGTGTTGCCTGTCTTTAATAAGTTTATTAAAAATGGTTCAAAATTTTTACCAATTACACATAAAGAAATGACAAGGTTTTTGATAACACTTCAGCAAGGAGTAGATTTTTCAATAAAATGTTTTAAAATTATGATTGGTGGAGAAATCTTAATAGCGAAATCTCCTACTATAAAAATAACTGATTTAGCAAAATCTTTAAAAGATAATATTAATCTCAAAGTAATAGGGATTCGGCCAGGCGAAAAGATTCATGAGTCACTTTGTTCCAAAGATGACTCAAAATATACTATAGAATTTAACGATCACTATTTGATTAAACCCTCAATTATTTTAACACACAAAAGTTCTTATATGAAAAACTCAATGAATGAAATTGGAAAAAAAGTTAAGTCTGAGTTTGAATATAATTCAGGTGCGAATAAAAAAAATTTAAAGGTAAAAGATTTAAAAAAATTTATAAATAAATTTTATTTGAACAATTAAAATGTTTGACAGTTTATAAACTTATAAAAATGTCTCTAATACAAGACTTAAAAAAAATTTTTGGAATTTTAGAAAAAGAAGATAAATTTGATTTTTTTTTACTAACTGTATTGTTAGTTCTTACATCATTGCTTGAAATTGTTGGAATAGCCTCAATAATCCCATTTTTGCATTCAATAATAAATGAAGATAACTTATTAGATAATAATATTCTTAGATTTTTTTTTAACTATTTTGAATTTGAAAATACAAAAAATTTTCAAATTTTTATTTTTTCAAGCTTCTTTGGCTTAGTAATTTTTTCAATTATTTTCAGAAGTTTAACTGTTTATTTTCAATACAAATTTGCATTATTAAAAGAATATTCTATATCAAGTAGACTATTGAAAAATTATGTTAATCAAGAATATTTGTGGTTTACAAATCATAATACCTCAAAATTAATTAAGAATTTGTTATCAGAAGTTTCTACTGTAGTTAATGTGGGCATTGTTCATTTTATAAATATTATATCGCAGTTTTTTATAATTATAGGAATAATTTCATTATTATTAATAATTAACTTTAAAGTTTCATTCATCTCAGGTTTTTTTTTAATTTTTACTTATTTCATTACATTTAAATTTTTTGCATCAATTTTAAAAAGTTTTGGTGATAAGAGATATAATGCAAATGAAAATCGTTTTTTAATTGTAGATGAAATTTTTAATACTATTAGAGAGATAAAATTTTTCAATTTAACGAGACAATATGAAAGTATTTTTAATGAGCAAAATTTAGACTATGTAAAGAAAAATTTGTTTGCTTCAGTAATATCGGTCTTACCAAGATATTTTTTTGAATTATTAATATTGAGTATATTGCTGGTGTTTATATTTATTATCATAAAGAATAATTATGATTTATTTAAAATAATTCCAATTATTTCTTTTTATCTTTTTGCCTGCTATAGATTAATGCCAGCTCTCCAGAGTTCTTATAATTCAATTTCGAAATTAAAATTTACTAATAAGTCTTTAGAAAGTTTAAGTTCAGAGTTTTTAAAAACAAATTTAACAAACCCAAATAATTATAGTTATCAAGATAAAGGAAATATAGATTTTAAAAATTCAATTAGTTTCCATAATATATATTTTAAGTATCCAGGAAGTAGAAAAGAAAATTTAGAGGATTTAAGTGCAAAATTCAAAAAAGGTTCAAAGATAGGAATTAGTGGCAAAACTGGAAGTGGTAAGACAACTTTTATAAATTTACTTACTGGGATGTTCTTACCAAGATTAGGTAAAATTTTAATAGATGATATTGAGCTTACAACAAATAATTTTCACTTATTTAGAAAAAAAATTGGTTACGTTCCTCAAAATACTATTTTAATAGATGATACATTAGCAGCAAATATTGCATTAATTGATAAGTATAAAAATATTGATTATGAAAAATTAATAGAAGCATCTAAAAAAGCAGAAATTTATAAATTCATCCATGGAGATTTGCCTGAAAAATTTAAAACAAAAATTGGAGAAAATGGTGTCAAATTATCTGGAGGTCAAAGGCAAAGAATTGGTATTGCTAGAGCATTATACCACAATCCGGAAATTTTAATATTTGATGAGTCAACTAATGCATTGGATAATTTAACTGAAAAGAATGTATTTAAAAATGTTATGAAAATTAAAAATGTCACTTTGTTTGTAATTTCACATAATCTTGAAATTTTAAAAGATTTTGATGAATTATTTTATTTTAGGGATGGAAAATTAATCAAAGAAAATTAATGACATATTTATTACCAACGCAAATATTACCAAATAATATAAAAGAAAAAAAATATTTAATTGCAGGAAAATGGTGTCTAAATTCATTTTTAAAGAAAAAAATTGATTTAAATAATAGTAAAATACTTAATTACCACTGGGATAATAGAGAAAAATTTGAAAAGGACTACTCATATATTAAAGAGTTAAATAATTCAGCTATAGATTTTTTAGCTAAGAATTTGAATGATTTACATAACGTAAAATTTACTAAAAATTATTGGTATAAAGCTCTTGGTTTTTGGTTAATCCATTTTAGTGGTGCATTTTTTGACAGATATAGCACACTAAAAAATGCAAACACACAATCAAATAATTTAGTTTTAGAAACTTTTGATAATTTTGATGAAAAAAATTTAGCTAAAAATGACACTTCAGATTTTGTAAGTTCACTTCGCACAGATGATTATAATCTGGAGTTATTTACAGAAGTATCAAAAAGTTTTGAAAATATTGATATTAAATACAATATTAAAAGAAAAAACCAAGTTATAAAAAGTAAATTTAATTATACTTTAAAACAAAGACTAATTAATTACTTTTTTAAATTTATTCCAAGAAAATTTAAAAAAGTAATAACCGTAAATTCACAAATATCTTTATTAAATTCAGTTCAATTAACATTTTTAACTAGAAATGTTTTTTTACCAATAAGTTTCCCAAAATCACCAAAAATAGACGTCTTTAATAAATCAATGAGGAATTGGAATATTGAAGAACTTAAGCTTGAAAACGAATTTGAAAAAATATTTTTTAAATCATTACCAAAATTTTTACCGCGTATTTTTTTAGAAGGTTTCAAAAAATCTGTTAAAATCAAAGACTCTTTTGAAAATAAAGTAAATTTAAACAAAAATCCCTCATTAATTTTTACATGCAATGCACATTTTAGAGATGACATTTTTAAATTATGGATGGCAGAAAAATGTGATTCAGGTTCAAAATTTATTAGCTATCAACATGGTTGTGGCTGTAAAGGAAAATTAGACCAATTAGAAGTTTTTGAAAATCAAATTTCTCAATTTAGATTTAGACCTTCTATAAAAATGGAATCTACAGATAAGAAATATTTAAATGTAGGAAGATACAATTTTAGATTAAAATTTAGAAAAAAATTTTTAAGTAAATCAAAAGTTCTAATTGGATTATATGATGTCCCAAGATATTCAAATTATATATTAGATCGACATATTAGTAGTCAATTTTTATATTATTTAGATGATCAAATAAATTTCTATAAAGAATTAAACAAAAAAATAAAAAAAAAAACAGAAGTTAGATTGTATCCTAAAGCAACTCATTGGGAAACAAAACAAAAATTTCAAAATAACTTTCCAAATGTAAAATTTGATAAATCTGAAACTTTTTTAAAGTCGCTTAATAAAACCTCACTTTTTATTGGCACATACAATGCCACAACATACAACGAAACACTTTTGGCAAATATACCTACAATTTTATTTTGGGATGAAAAATTTTCTAAGGTTTCAGATTATGACTCAAAAAACTTCGATTTACTTAAAGACGTAGGTATATTTCATAATGACCCGTTTGAAGCAGCTAAATATGTAAATAAAATTTATGATAATTTAGAAGAATGGTGGTCTGATGAACTTTTACAAAAAAATGTAAAAATTTTTTGTCAAAATTATTCCGGTAATTCAGAAAAGATTTTTGTTGATAAATTTAAAATATTAATAAACAAAGAGTTATAAAAAAAATAATTTTAAAATGATCAATATAATTATTCCAGCAAGACTAAAATCAAATAGATTTCCGGGTAAACCTCTGGCTAAAATTAAAAATATTCCAATGATAATAAGAGTAGCAAATATATGTTTAAAAGTTTTGCCAAAAAAAAATATTTTTATTGCAACAGACTCAAAAAAAATATGTAAATTAGTTGAAGAATACGGTTATAAGTATGTATTGACCAGTAGTAAATGTTTAACTGGTACTGATAGAATTGCAGAGGCTTCAAAAAAAATAAAAGGTAATATTTTTATAAATGTACAGGGTGACGAGCCAATGGTAAAACCTGATGATATAAGAAAAGTCATAAAAGCAAAATTTAAAAATAAAATTAAAGTGATATGCGGTTACAATAAAATTTTAAGTGTAGCAGATATAAAAAGTAGATCTGTACCAAAAGTAGTATTTAATGAAAAAAATGAATTAATTTATATCTCTAGGTCTCCAGTGCCTGGTTCAAAGTACGATTTAAAAAAATATTTTAGACAAGTTTGTATTTATGGTTTTAACAGGCAAGAATTAAAACTTTTCTCAAGTTTTAAAAAAAAGAGCGAAGTAGAATGGACAGAAGATATTGAATTGCTAAGATTTTTTGAAACTTCAAAAAAAATTCATATGGTAAAATTGTCTAATAATTCTATAGCTGTAGATTATCCTTCAGATATAAAGAAAGTAGAAAAATTAATATAATTAAAAATAAAATATTTTTTTACAAAGATGAATTTAATCAAAAAAATTTTACAAATTTTGTATTTGAAATTATTTATTTTAACCAAGTATTTTTTTGTAAAAAAAAAATTTGGTTCAAATTATTATTACTTAAATCTATATTTTATATTTTATAATACGAGAGCATGGATTAATAATCACAAATTATTAAGTTCATTAAAAATAAGGAAAAAAACAATTTTTTTTGATGTAGGGGCACACATAGGATTGGTGCAGTTATTGTTAATGAAACAACTCAAAAATTCAAAAAAATTTTTATTTGAACCTAATAAAACTAATTTTAAGTTTTTAAATTCACATATTAAAAAAAATAAAATCAAAAATATTGAATTATACAACGTAGCTATTTCAAATAAAAATGGCTTTGTAAACTTTGATCAAACTAAAACAGTATCTGCAGTTTCAATGATAAGAAATACAGTCAATTCAAAAAAAATAAAAAGTTTGAATTTAGATTATTTTATAAAAAAAAAAATTATACCAGATTTTATAAAAATAGATGTTGAGGGACATGAGTTGTCTGTACTTCAAGGGGCTAAAAGACTATTAAAACATTTTAACCCTACTTTGATATTGTCTATTCACCCAAAAAATCTTAAAAATAATAAAATTAGCTTGCTCATGTTAAAAGAATTTTTAGAGAAATATTCTTATTATATAGAAAGCTCAGATTATTTAAAACTTAAGAAAATGAAAAATATGGAAGTAATTTTATCAAAAAAAATAAGTTTTAATTAAACTAGACCGATTAGTTTTTATTATTTATAAGAATTTTTGATATTAAATAAATAAGATAAATCTAAAATTTTATGTATGAAAACAATTCTTATAACAGGTAGTGGCGAAGGTATCGGACTAGAATGTCTAAAAAAATTTGAAAAAAATAATTGGAATGTAATACCTCATTATTATAATTTTGATAAAAAATTTAAAAAAATAAAATCTTATAAAAATAGAATATATTGTAATTTTGCTAATCAAAAAAATTTTAATTCTTTTTTAAAAAAAATTTCACGACTTAAAATAGATGCGGTAATAAATTGTGCAGGAATTTTTGACAATTCAAAAAATAAAAAAAATCGGATACAAGATATACAAAA
>CACJYE010000010.1 GCA_902597555.1 uncultured Pelagibacteraceae bacterium | reverse complement strand
TTTGAAGCAATAATTAAGATTATTATAGAAAATAATTTAGATAAATCCTTCACCTTATTCTATTTTACTTTCTTTATTTCTGGCGGCAGCTAAATTTGGTGCACCACCTAGAACAGGTTCAGTAATACTTAGAGGCACTGGTAAAGTTTTTTCTTTAAACCCTAAAACAGGAAGAATAACTAAAAAATGTAAAAAGTAATACGCCGTAGCAACTCGAGCTATTAACAAGTAAAGTCCCTCAGCTGGCATCGCGCCCACGTAACCAAGTATCAAAACATCTGCAACTAATATCCAGTAAAATTGTCTATATAAAGGTCTAAATACTGCAGATCTTATTTTTGAGGTATCTAACCAAGGTAAAACTGCTAAGATTAATATTGCAGATAACATGGCCACCACTCCTAGTAATTTATCAGGAACTGACCTTAATATCGCATAAAAAGGAAGCAGATACCATTCAGGAACAATATGTGCAGGTGTTACCATTGGGTTAGCCTCTATATAATTATCTGCATGCCCTAAAATATTTGGTGCATAAAATACAAAGAAAGCAAACACAATCATGAACATTAATAAAGCAAAACCATCTTTGATAACTATATAAGGGTGGAATGGAACTGTATCCTTTGAAGGTTTTTTAATATCTATTCCTACTGGATTGTTATTACCAGGAACATGTAAAGCCCATATATGTAAAACAACTAATCCTAGAATTAAAAATGGAATTAAATAATGCAAAGTGAAAAATCTAGTTAATGTAGGGTTGTCAACTGAATAACCTCCCCACAACCAAGTAACAATACCCTCTCCAACTAATGGAATGGCACTAAATAAATTTGTAATAACTGTTGCTCCCCAAAAACTCATTTGACCCCATGGCAACACATAACCCATAAAGGCTGCAGCCATCATTAGTAAATAAATTATTATTCCTAAAATCCATATTATTTCTCTTGGAGATTTATAAGAACCGTAGAATAATGATCTAAATATATGAATATACACCGCTAAGAAAAACATAGAAGCACCGTTTGCATGAATATATCTAATTAACCATCCATAGTTAACATCACGCATGATGTGCTCTACACTTTCAAAAGCCATATCAGCATGAGCAATATAATGCATTGCAAGAGTTAATCCTGTTACAATTTGGGTTATTAAACAAAAAGTTAAAATTCCACCAAATGTCCACCAATAGTTTAAATTTTTAGGAGTTGGGTAATCTGTTAAATGATTTGCAAGAGTTAAAAGTGGCAGTCTATCATTGAACCATTGTCCTACTTTCGATTTTGGTCTGTAATCATGGTCACTCATTTTTCTTTATCCAATTTTAATTGTATTTGCATCAACAAATTCGTATTTAGGCACTTCCATATTCCAAGGTGCTGGTCCTTTTCTAATTCTTCCAGAAGTATCATAATGTGATCCATGGCATGGGCAGAACCATCCATTATAATCACCTTTATCATTTAGAGGTACACATCCAAGGTGGGTGCATACACCTAGCATAACAAGCCACTCGGGGTTTTTTGCTCTATCTTCATCTTTTTCGGGATGAATTAGATCCTCCATTTTCACAGATCTTGCCTCATTAATTTCTTCTTGAGTTCTTCTTCTTATAAATACTGGTTTCCCTCTCCATAAAACAGTCAATGTATTTCCAGGTGTTAATGCACTTACATCAACTTCTGTGCTAGCTAATGCTTTTACAGAAGCATCTGGATTCATTTGATCTATCATTGGCCACACTACTGCTGCGGCGCCAACAGCTCCTACTGCTGTGGTAGCTGTAAATAAAAAATCTCTTCTTTTTGTTTTTTTTTCAGACACTTTTCGTAGCTTTTATTATTATCTCTTTTTGATTTAAAATAGTTAATATACGAATTCATATAATATAAAATAATTATTTTACTACTGAAAGAATGACACAGAATTCAACAATTTTAGGACCCAAAATAGCTTTGTATGAGCCTGATATACCTCAGAATACTGCTGCAATCATAAGAACCTGTGCTTGTTTGGGTGCTAAATTAGAAATAATTGAACCATGTGGCTTTCTATTATCAGACAAACGTTTTAAAAGAGTGGTTATGGACTATATGGACTATAGTCAAATCGAGTTTTATCAAAGCTCAGAAAAATTTTTTGAGGCGAAGAAAAAACAGAGAATCGTATTGATGACAACTAAGGGTTCAATAAATTATACTAAATTTAAATTTAGGCCTGATGATACTATTTTGTTTGGAAGAGAAAGTGCTGGGGTACCCGAAAAGGTTCATAAAATAATTAAAAATCGTTTAAAAATAAGAATGAATAACCAAGTAAGATCTCTTAATATTGCATCGTCTGTTGCCATTGTTTTGGCAGAAAGTTTGCGTCAAATAGAATTAATATAAGATGGATATTTCAATCAAAAAAGACTTGGCAAGTAATTGGTTTAAGCTATTACAAAATACAATATGTGACGACATTTTAAAAATTGAAAAAAATAAATTAAATTTTCAATCAACATCTTGGAAAAGAAGCAGTAAAAAAGATGAGGGGGGTGGTGAATATAGAATTCTTAAAAATGGAAAAGTTTTTGAAAAAGTAGGAGTAAATTTTTCAAAAGTTTATGGAAAATTTCCTATGCAATTTCAAAAGAATATACCAGGCGCAAGTAAAGATCCTAGATTTTGGGCATCAGGAATATCAATAGTTATGCACATGCAAAATCCTCATATTCCTGCAATGCATTTTAATACCAGATTTATTTGTACAACAAAAAATTGGTTTGGTGGAGGTATGGATGTAACTCCAGCAATAAAAGATGAAAAAGAGAAGAAAAACTTTCACAAAATATTAAAAGCAATGTGCGATAGACATAATAAAAATTATTATAAAAAATATAAAAAGTGGTGTGATGAATATTTTTATCTAGCTCACAGAAAAGAAGCAAGAGGTATAGGTGGAATCTTTTTTGACTATAAAAATAATAATTTTGAAAATGACTTTAAATTTGTAAGAGATGTTGGTGTTACATTCCAAATGCTATTTAATGAAATAATTGAAAAAAAAATAAAAAGAAAATGGACTCTAAAAGATAAAGAGTTGCAGTATATTAAAAGAGGTCGATACGCAGAATTTAATTTGCTCTATGATAGAGGAACAAAATTTGGCCTACAAACTGGTGGTAATGTTGAAGGAATTTTAATGTCATTACCTCCGATTGCAAAATGGTAATAAAAAATGGATAAAGAGCCAATAACATTAAACGGTCTAAATAAACTAAAAGAAGAATTAGTTTTTTTAAAAGAAAAAAAAAGACCTGAAATAGTAGCTGCAATTGCTGAAGCAAGATCCCATGGAGACCTTAAAGAAAATGCTGAATATCATGCAGCTAAAGAAGAGCAATCTCATAACGAAGGAAGAATTACAGAAATTAATGATATTATTGCAAGAGCAAATGTTATTGACGTTACAAAACTAAGCAATGAAGGAAAAGTAATTTTTGGATCTACAGTTTATTTAGAAGATTTAGATACTGGTGAAAAAATTAATTATAAAATTGTTGGAAAAGATGAAGCAGATTTAAAACAAAAACTAATTTTCTTTCAATCACCAATTGGTAAAGGTTTGATTGGGAAGAATAAAAGTGATTTAGTTGAAATAAATACTCCCTCTGGTGTAAAAAATTTTGAAATTAAAGATGTTAAATATATTTAACTTTTGACTATTTGCTGTACTTGCTTATCTGAAATTTGAAACCCGTTTTGAACCCAAGTTTCCTCTATTTTTTTTAATTTATTACCCAAAGTTTTACCCTCAGGAATTTGAAATTTAGACATTAGTAGATCAGCCCCTATTGGCAAAGTTGGAATTACCTTCTTTTTATAATTATCTAATAGTTTGATTAGTTTTTTCTCTACTTTGTTTGAGATAAATATTTTAAAATTAATTATATCTATTACAGCCTGCCGCCCATTAAAATAAAAAAATTTATTCAAGTTTCTCTCTGTAAAGTTGTTTAAAGTTACTTTTTCTCTATAAAAAAGATCTATTAATTTTAATCTTTTCTTATCTTTGTTAGATATTTTAAATTTATAAAGAAAATAATCAGCATTATCAGTCCCATCAATCACTAAAAGCGCAATTAAGAATATAAAGTCAATTTTTAAAAAATTCTCTGCAGCATAAGAATTTTGTTTTTTAAAATTTTTAATATTCTTTAATTGAGGGAAAATTATTTCTAAGAGTTCTAAACTCTCTTTATCTTTAAAGAGTTTTAAAAATCCATTTGAACTAGTTATTTTTTTTAGTTCATCTATTAATCTTTCAGATGATATATTTGAAATTCCATCAATATTTTTTTTAATATTTTTTATTATTTCTGACTGGTGCTTATGATTTGAGTAATTTAAATAAAATCTTAAATACCTCAAAATACGTAAATAATCCTCTTGAATTCTTTTTTCCGCATTGCCAATAAAATTAATATAACCCTCCTCCAAATCTTTTTTACCGTTAAATGGATCAAATAAATTACCATCGCCATCTGCGTAAATTGAATTGATAGTAAAATCCCTTCTAGAGGCATCTTCCTTCCAATCTAAAGAAAATTCTACTTCGGCATATCTTCCATCAGTTGAGACGTCTTTCCTTAAAGAAGTAATTTCATATTTATATTCATCAATTATTGCTGTTATAGTTCCGTGTTCAATTCCTGTTTCGTAATAACTTATATGTTTTTTTTTAAGAGCCTCACAAACTTCCAGGGGAGTTAAATTTGTTGCTAGGTCAATATCATCAACGTTTTCTTTTTTTATAACTTTTCTTACACACCCACCCACATATCTGATTTCACTTTTCTCTGAAAAATTATTAATTGCTTCAAAAATTTTATTTGCGGGTGTTGTTAAAGTAATTTGTTTTAAATTATGACTGATATAATCAAGATTTTTTGATCGGGAAAAAAATTTATCTAAAAAATTTTTCATATATGGCTGGGGCGCTAGGATTCGAACCTAGGATGCAGGTACCAAAAACCCGTGCCTTACCGCTTGGCTACGCCCCAATACTAGCCTCCTATAACATAAAAATATAAAATTCATATAGTTTTTGCTGTAACACACCAATAATTTTTATATTTTCTTTTAAATTTAGCTTTTGCCAATTTACAACTCTTTAATGAATTATAATAGGCGACAATTGTTGATCCTGAACCAGTCATTCTCACAAATAATGGATTATTGATGCTTTCTAAGAACAACTTTATTTTTTTAAGTTTTGGATATTTTTTGAGCGCTATTGTTTCAAGGGCATTTTGTTGATCAATCAAATATTTTACTCCAAACATGTTTTTTTTAGGTTTGTTATATTTTGATTTTGTATACTTTCGAACAGCTGAGTATATTTTTTTAGTTGAGCACCCAAAATCAGGCTTTACTAAAGTAGAATAATATTTTGGAGTATTATAAATCTTTTTTATTCTACCACCTGATGACAACACACAGCTGGATGAAATCGTACCTAAAATAACATCGGAACCAACGAAGTCACAGATACTTCGAGTTTTTTGATGATTAGGATTAATAATTTTTTTTTTAACCAGATAATTAAACACACTAGCTGCATTCATCGATCCCCCACCCAACCCAGCTTCTTGAGGGATTAATTTTTTAATTTTAACTTTGAATTTTTTATTTTTTAATAAATTTTCTTTATCTAATATTTGAAATAATTTTTGAACAGTATTTTTTTTTCCTATATTTTTAGAAAACTTTCCATAAAAAGAAATTTGGTGTTTTTTTCCATTATGTTCATTTATCGAAATAACATCATGTAAATCTATGAAACCAATTATACTTTCAATTTTATGTAAAACCTTTTTTTTTCCAGTGATATTTAGTGCTAAATTTAACTTTGCATTAGATTTAATTTTATTAATTTTCATTTAGGAATTTTTAAGACCCTCAATTACTTTAATATTGATTTTTTCTATCATATCATCTTCGGTGTCATCAAAAGTTAATACGTTGTTCCAAAAATACCTTGCTTGAATTTTTCGATTTAATTTCCATAAAATGTCTCCATAATGATCATTAACGATTGGGTCATCTGGCATTAATTCTACAGCTCTTCTTAAATACTTTTCAGCTTCTACATAATCCTCTATTAAAAAATAAGCCCATCCAATTGAATCAATAATATATGGATCGTTGCTTTTTAAATCATATGCTGTTTTCAACATATCCATTGCTTCATTAATTTTATAATCACGCTCTAACCAAGAGTAAGCAAGGTAATTCAAAATATACGCATCACTAGGATCAATTTTAAGCGCATGCAATAAATCTTCATCTGACTTTTCATAATTGCCCATTCTTTCATAGCTACCACCTCTACGATACAATACATCTGATTTGATAAGTGAATTGTCATCCAGTGTTAAAATAATTTCCGTGTAACGATCTATTGCCTTTTCATAATTTTTAGAATTTTTATAAAAATTGGCTAAGTCAAAAATCATTTTTATATTTGGATTTTCAATTTTATTAAATTTTGAGTCTATGTATTTAATTCCATTTTCATAATCCTGCTGTTGAATTATTATTTGAGCTTCTTTTTTTAATCTAAACCAATAATAAAATTCATCTTCTTTTTTAAAGTTTTTTAAGATCCTTTGAACTTTATCAAATTCATCATTAAGATAAAAATTTTCTGCAACCAATGACAAATTAAATTCAAACTTGGGATTTAAATAATTTGACAAATTTAAGTAAAAATTTGATTTCTCAAAATTATCCTGAGAAGAATAAAGATTAGAGATTAAAAATAAAAACTCACTTACAAGATCATTATGATCTTTGCATGAAAAAATTTTTCCAAAATCATCGAATTTTTCTTTGTCTACCCAACTTTTACTTTGTGAAAGTAAAAGTGTTGAATTTATATAATCAATTTGTTCAACAACTAATCTTGCTTCATTTAATTTATTGTTATCAATTAAATGATTAAGATAAAAAAAAATGTATCTTGAATAGTCGCCTTGTTGATTATTTATTAAATTAAGAAAAAATGACGAAGTTCTTTTGTCTTCAATATAACATCTTTGGAATGTCTCGGCTATAAGAGATAAGTTGCCGAAATTTTTTTTGTTATCTAATATTTTTTTATTTTTAAATGTATAAATGTACTGTTTTAGAGTTTCAAATATAACTAGGTTTATCCTATCTTCATCTTGAAATTTCAAACTTTGTGTTAAATATTCGTCAGCCTTTTTAAAGTTATTTTTTTTTAAACTATCAATTATTAAAATTATATAAGCATCATAAAAATCTGAGTTAGATTTGTTAGCATTGTTATTTAATACATTAATTGCTTGAGGTACTTTGTTATCTAAAACTAAAGAGTTAACATATCTTTTTAAGTAACTGTCATGTTTGTTAATTAATACTTTAGTTAGGTTAAAAAATTTTAAAGCTTCAGAATTATCTCGATTTTCAAATGCAACAATTCCAGAAAAATAATTTGATAAATCTCTTGAGTTGAAATCCTTAAAAGTAGCACTTTTAGAATACAAAGGTGTCTGATAAGATATGAATATTAATAGTACTAATTTTAGAAATTTTAAGAACATGTAACCATACTATGACTAAAAAAGTGATAAATCAAAATACCAAATTAAACCAAGAACTAATTAATACTATTGAGCCAAAATTTATATTCGCTGATAAGCCAATAAATAGATTTAATATTTTAGAAACGAACAATGGCACCCTCCAAATAAATAAAGGAGACTTACTAAAAAATTTAAAAGATCAAATAAATTCAATTGAAAATTGTAAATTGAAAGAAAATTCAAACAAAATCATTTTAGGTGAGGGAAATATAAATAGCCCTTTAATGTTAATTGGAGAGTCTCCTGGGGCTGAAGAAGAAAAATTGGGTTTCCCATTTAGAGGAGAAGTTGGCGAACTTCTTAACAAAATGCTTATAGCCATCAATATTAAGAGACAAAATATTTACACTACTTATGCAATCAATTTTAGACCACCGGATGACAGAAAACCAACCTCAACTGAAATTAAAAGGTACTCAGTATTTTTGAAAGAGCATATATCGATTATAAACCCAAAGATTATTGTTTTGATGGGTAATTCGGCAATGGAGTCTGTAACAGGAATAAATGAAAAAATAACTAATGAAAGAGGACATTGGAAGGAAGTGATTTTAAAAAACAAAACATTCCCTTTAATAATAACTTTTAATCCATCTTATTTAATCCGTTTTCCAGAAAATAAAAAACACTCATGGGAAGATTTAAAGAAAATTAGAGACAAAATCAAAGAACAGAAGTTAAAAATTTGATGAAGATAATTGCTGGGGTTGATGAGGTTGGTAGAGGAAGTTTAATTGGGCCTGTTTATGCTTCAGCTGTAATTTTAAAAAAATCAATTAATCAAAAATTATTAAAAGATTCAAAATCATTAAGTAAAAAAGAGAGAGAGTATTTATGTACATATATAAAAAAAAATTCTACTTGGTCCATAGGCAAAGCTTCTGTCAAAGAAATAGAAAAGCTGAATATACTTCAAGCAAGTTTGCTGGCTATGAAAAGAGCTATCAAAAAACTTAAGAAAAAACCATCACACGTTCTGATAGATGGAAACAAAACTCCAGAATTAGAAAATTATAATTTAAAATCAGTTATTAAAGGAGATAAAAAAATTCCCTCTATTTCGGCAGCTTCTATAATTGCAAAGGTATCAAGGGATAAATTTATAACCACCTTATCAAAAAAAAATAAAGGTTATGACTGGGATAAAAACTTCGGGTACGGGACAAAACAACATTTAAAAGCTTTGAAAAAATTAGGTGTTACTAAACATCATAGAAAAACTTTTTCACCAATATCTAAAATTAATTAACACTACATCTAGTTACCATCTAATTTAGAAACACTAATCGAATCCAAATTTTTCAATCTCAGGTTGACCGAAGAATCCATTTGGAGTCTAATTAATTTTTACAAATGAAAACTGATTTCAAAAATAAAATAATTAATGGAGATAGTCTCGAAGAATTAAAAAAAATTCCACGTGAAACTTTTGATTTAATTTTTGCTGATCCTCCTTACAACTTACAATTAAAAAGTGAATTAACTAGACCAGATAGATCAAAGGTTAGTGCGGTAAATGATAAGTGGGATCAATTTGAAAATTTCAAAAAATATGACGATTTCACCTATGAATGGCTTAGTGAATGTAAAAGAATTTTAAAAAAAGATGGAGCTATTTGGGTTATAGGAAGCTACCATAATATTTTTAGAGTTGGCACAGCAATCCAAAATTTAGGTTTCTGGATTTTAAACGATGTCATTTGGAATAAAAATAATCCAATGCCAAACTTTAGAGGGACACGTTTTACTAACGCTCATGAAACTTTAATATGGGCTTCCAAAAATGAAAAATCAAAGTACACATTCAATTATCAATCTTTAAAATGTTTAAATGATGATCTTCAAATGAGATCTAATTGGGATCTTCCAATATGCAATGGTTCTGAAAGACTTAAAAAGCATGGAAAAAAAATTCACTCTACACAAAAACCTGAAGCACTTTTACATAGAATTTTACTAGCTACGTCTAATAAAAATGACCTAATACTTGATCCTTTTTTAGGTTCAGGAACAACAGCTACAGTAGCAAAAAAACTAGGAAGAAATTATTTTGGAATAGAAAAAGAAAAAATTTATTTTAAAGCTGCTGAGCAACGCATAAAAGCTACAAAACCGATTGATGACGATTTATTAGATACACTAAAAAACAATAGATCAAAACCAAGAATTCCTTTTGGTTCATTAGTTGAGCTTGGAATAATTAAACCTGGAACTAATATTTTTGATAATAAGAAAAAAATAACAGCCAGAATTATGGCTGATGGTAGTATAAAACATAATCAAGCAGAGGGTTCTATACACAAAGTTGCGGCTACTATTTTAGGAGCTGAAAGTTGCAACGGATGGACTTTTTGGCACTGTGATATAAATGGACGAACTTATCCTATTGATTATCTTAGACAAAGATTAATTTCTAAAAATTAGCTTTTATAAATTTTACCCAAATAACTTTCTAAAAATTTTTTATTTTTAGTTAAAAGTTTTAAAAAAATATTTCTAAATATGATCATAATTGGATTTGATAAATGGAAGGCAAATTGATTGAAATTAGATCTACTGTTAATCATTTTTACTCTCTTTAATCTGATATCATAAAAATTATTATTATTTATTAAACATTCATATAATTCATTAGCCCCCTCAATTGATTGGGAAGCTCCCTGTGCAAATGAAGGTGAAAAAGCAAAAAATGCGTCTCCTACAAGGAATATGTTTTTTGGAGGATTATAAAAATTTTTACTTACAAATATTGGAAATAATTTAATATTTTGAAGACATTCCAAAAAACTTTGAGAAACTTTTTTAGATAATTTAAATTTAATATTTTTTATAAAAGAACTCTCAGTAAAAAGATTATAATTCTCTTGCTCATTTGAATTTAATTTATGTTTTAAAATACCAATAAAATTTAAATTTTTATCATTATTAATTGGATAAATAACATAATGAAAATTTGGTCCTAAAAACAAAGAAATATTTTCTTCATTTATATTTTGTAGATTTTCTCTCGATATACTACCCCTAATAGCAATCGTATCATTGTAAACTGATTTTGATTTATTGTTTGAAATTAATAACTTTCCCTTAGAAAACACACCGTCTGAAATAATTAAGTAATCGCAACTAATTTTATTTTTATCAAATATTAATTTTATTAAATCTTTATCATAATCAATCTGTTCAATGCTGTGATTATATTTAATTATATCCTCGCTTATTTGTTCTTTTAAAAATTTAAGTAATTTTGATCTTTTCAATGTTGTGTATTTACAATCTTCAGAATTAAATTTTGAAATATCTAAGTCACAAATTTTTTTTGAATTTTTAATTTCATAAAAATCAATTTTTTTTGGATTAAATTTTTCCTCTTCAGTGAGAGAAGTGAAGCCTATTTTATTTAAAAGCTTTACACTATTTACCGACAGTTGAATTCCATAGCCTTCATCCATTTCTATGGAATTCTTTTTTTCGTAAATCGTAACCTGATAATCCTTATTATCTTTAAATAAATTGGCAATATACAAACCGGAAATTCCAGCACCAATTATTGCTATTTTTTTCATTTATGACTTTCTAAAAATTTTACAATTTTTTTTGTAAATGTTGGTAGTGTATAATTTTGAAGCTTTGTTGGATCAATCCAATAATTATTTTTATCAGAGTTATATTTATTTTTATACTCAATTTTAATATTCATGCTCATATTAGACATTTTAAATTTTAAATCTTTGTCAAAATTTTTGGGATTATTTACTTCTTCCATGGGGAAGATATTAAAATTTTTCAAAAAATTAAATTTGTTATTTTTGATTAATAAATAATTATTATTCTTTTTATAAACATTAAGTTTGTAAAAAGTTTCCTTATCTTTTTTTCTAAATTTTACTAAATCAAAATTTTTATTTTTAAATGATTTGCATTTTTTTACCAACGGACAGTTCTTGCAAATAGGACTAACAGGTTTGCAAATTAATGCTCCTAATTCCATCAAAGCTTGAGCGTAATCACTGGACCTTTTAGCAGATGTTCCAAAAATTTTTTTCTTCTCGTGTAAATTTTCTTTTTTTATTTGATCTTGTTTTTTTAAAAATAAGTATCTCTTTAGTACTCTTTCAATATTACCATCTAGAGGAATTATTGGCTCATTGAATGCAATTGCAGAAATTGCACTTGCTGTATAATCTCCAATTCCTGGAAGAGACTTCAAATCTAAAAAATTTCTAGGTATTTTTTTATTAAAATTTTTAACAACTATTTGAGCTGTTTTTTTTAAATTTTTTACTCTTGAATAGTATCCAAGACCCTCCCAAAGTTTAATTAATTTTCTATCATCATATTTAGATAATTTTTCAATTGTAGGAATATTTTTTACAAATCTGTTAAAGTAAGGTATTACCGTTGCAACCTGGGTTTGCTGCAACATAAATTCACTTATTAAAGTGTAGTATTGCTTTTTTGTTTGAGAAACATTCTTTCTCCAAGGTAAAGATCTTTTATTTAAATCATACCAATTAAGAATTTTATTTGTTATTATTGGATCTTTCATATGCAATCTAAAAATAATACTAAGCAGAGAAGCGCTAGCATTCAAGGATTAAGATCTTTCAAAGACACTTTGCCAAAAAATGTCAAAAAAATAATAAATAAAAAAGGTCATGTATATTCAGAAACGCTGAGCAATTGGAAATATTTAGTTGGAAGCCAATTATTTAAAATTTGCTATCCAAAAACATTTAAAAATTCAAATAAATTTGGTGTTAGCACCTTAGTGGTTATGGTCAAGCGAGGACATGAAGTTGACGTAGAATATTCTAAAAAAGATATTTTGGATAAAATGAATAATTTTTTTGGATATTCTGTTGTTGAAAAGCTTAAATTCATAACTTTTGATGATGAACATGAAATGACGGGCTCAGGTGAGATAAAAGTTAAAAATGTGGCAATTAGTAAATATCAAGATAAGATTAGAGGTGTTAAAAACGAAAAAATTAAAAAATCATTAACAGAATTAACCAGAGTTTTTAGAAAGAAATGAAAAAAATTATATTCCTAATATTAATATTTTTTACTACAGTCTTAAATGTACAGGCTGAGGAAATTAAAAGGTTAACAGTTGGTAACAAAGATGCAAAAATAACTATTATAGCTTTTGAATCGTTAACTTGTAGTCATTGTGCTAATTTTCATAAAAATATTTATCCTCAATTAAAGGAAGAGTATCTTGATACTGGACTCGCTAAAATAGAATTTAGACATTTTCCATTAGACATAGCGGCCTTTAATGCATCTAAAGTTTCTCAGTGTAAGAATGATGGAAATTTGGATATCCTTGAAAGTTTATATGCTAATCAACAAAAATGGGTAAAGGGAAGTTCGATACAGGAGGCAAATAAGAATTTACAAAAATTTTTAAAAAGCGAGGGATTTAGTATTGATTTTGATACTTGTATAAATAATAAGGAAATCGAGGATTTTGTATTAAACGATCGAATCGATGGAGCAAAGAACTTCAAAGTAAACGCAACTCCTACGATAATTATTAACGACGAAAAATTCGAAAAAACTCTAAATTATAAAAATCTAAAAAAAGCTCTAGAAAAACTGATATAAGTTAGTGCATGGAGTTTAAAAAAATCCAATTAAACGGATTTAAATCTTTTGCTGAAAAAACCAACTTCTTAATTGAGGATGGTCTTACGGGTATAGTGGGTCCTAACGGCTGTGGAAAATCTAACATTGTAGAATCTTTAAGATGGGTAATGGGTGAGACCTCTGCAAAAAGTATGCGTGGATCTGGTATGGAGGATGTTATATTTTCAGGAACATCCAATAAAGCATCAAAAAATATTGCAGAAGTATCAATCGAAGTTGAAAACAAAGATAAAGAAGGCCCTATCCAATACCGTGAATTAGAGCAAATACAAGTTAGAAGAAAAATAGAAAAAGATAGAGGATCTAAATTTTACATTAATGATAAAGAAGTAAGAGCAAGAGATGCACAAATGTTTTTTGCAGATCTTTCGACTGGTGCACACTCTCCATCTATGATTAGCCAAGGAAGAATAGGTGCATTAGTAACTGCGAAACCAACAGATAGAAGGGCTATTTTAGAAGAAGCTGCAGGAATATCTGGTTTACACGTTAGAAGACATGAGGCTGAATTAAGATTAGGTGCGGCTGAGAATAATTTAAAAAGAGCAGATGAATTAAGAAGACAGCAAGAAAAACAATTAGCAAATCTTCAAAAACAAGCTGAAGAGGCAACAAAATACAAACTAATTTCAGATCAAATTAAAAAAATTGAAGCAGGTTTATATTATTTAAAATTACTAGAAATAGACAAAGAAATTAGAATAGAAAATGAAATAAATACTGAGGCAGAAGGAGAAGTAGAAGGATTTAATAACAAAATATCTGAATTGGAAAATTCAATTAAAACTTTTACAGATAAAGTAAATCCATTGAGAGAGAAAAATATAGAAAATTTATCTAGGATACAAAGACTAAATCTAGAACTTCAAAGTTTAGATGAGGAAAATACACGAATTCAAGATGAGATAGAAAACATAAAAAAATCAATTCAAACACTTGATGATGATATCACGAGAGAAAAAGGAATTATTATAGACTCTAACTCAAATGAAAAAAGATTGAAGGAAGAAAAAACTGAATTAATTGAGACAGACTCGAAGTATTTTGAAACAGAAAAATTATCTAATGAAGAGTTAGAAAATGCAAAAAATAAACTTAAAGAGGAACAAAAAGCTGTTGATGAAGTTGTAAACAATTTAGCTGAAGAAACTGTAAATATAAGTGTTGGACCAATAAAAAATATAAAAAATACAATATCAAGGGTAAAAGAATTAATAGATAGTAATGAAATAAATCAAGCAGTAACACTTCTAGATAGATGTAATATGGAGCTTGATAGTTTTTTAAATGATTTAAAAAATGAGAAATCTAGAAATGAGTTATTAGGAGTTAGTGAAAAATCAGAAAATATAAAATTACTCCAAGAAAAATATGCTGATGCTTATAGTAAAAATCAATCAATTAAAAATGAGTCTATAAAAAGAAATGAAAGAATTAAAACCATTGAAACGGAAATTGAAAGTTGGAAAAATTTATTAACTAGCTCAGAAAAAATGGTTAATGAACTAACACAGAGAAAAGAAAAATTATCAAAACAATTAAGTGATTTAGAAAACCAGCCTAGAGCACAGGCAGAAAGAAAAGGTCAAATTTCAGAAAATTTAAGAATTTCAGATAAAGAAAAAATTGATAATGAAGCGATTATAGATGAAACAGATCAAAAAATTGAAATGTTAAGAACGCAATTAAATGAAATTCAAGAACAATCAATTCAAATCAGAGAGAGAAAAGCAAGCTCAGGAGCTACAATTGAAGGCCTCCAAAAAAGAAAAAGTGATCTCCTTGATAGAATTAGTTCTGAGTTAAATTTGAATGAAGATAATATTTTAGAAAATTCAAATTTAAACGGATTAGAAGAGCTTCCAAATCCAGTTGATCAAGAAGATGCTTTAGACAAGAGAAAACAAGAAAGAGAAAAATTAGGATCTGTAAACTTAAAAGCAGATGAAGAAACAAGTAAATATGAAGAAGAGATAAAAAAAATGGAACAGGATCGTGCTGACCTTGTTACTGCTATCGTGAAACTGAAAGATAGCATCAATGAACTTAATCAAAAAGGAAGGGAAAGATTGATTGAAGCTTTTGAAAAGGTTAATAGAAAATTTAATGAAGTTTATACAAAACTTTTCAATGGTGGAAATGCAAAACTAGAATTGGTGGACTCTGATGATCCACTTGAAGCAGGTTTAGAAATGTTAGTTAGTCCTCCAGGAAAAAGACTTCAATCTATAACTTTGTTATCTGGAGGTGAGCAAGCATTGACAGCCCTCTCTTTAATATTTGCGGTATTTTTAACAAACCCTTCACCTATATGTGTATTAGATGAGGTTGATGCACCGCTTGATGATGCTAACGTGACAAGATTTTGTAGTTTGCTTGAGGAACTAATCAAAATCACCAACACCAAATTCATAATTGTAACTCATCATGCTTTAACTATGTCAAAAATGAACAGACTATATGGGGTAACTATGCCTCAAAAAGGAATTAGTCAGCTTGTTGCTGTTGATTTACAAAAAGCAGAAAGTATGGTTGCTTAAACTATATAAATGCCAAAAGACCCTTTCAAAACTCGCTTAGAGATTGCAAAAAGCAAGATTTCAAAGAAAAATCTCTACAACAAGAAGAATGACCCCTCACCTATAGGAACTGCATTCAAATTGAGCACAGAACTTGTTTCTGCAGTGGCTGTGGGGACAATTATTGGGTTTATTTTTGACAAGACCTTTGGTACTAAACCCTGGTTTATATTAATATTTTTTTTTGTTGGTGTAGTTGCTGGAATAACCAATGTAATTAGATCTGCAAAAAAAATGCAAAAATAAATAAGTATTATGGCAGCAAATCCTATGTCCCAATTCGACGTTTATAGAATTGGACCAGAAATTAAAGTTGGAGCATTCGATATATCATTTACGAACGCAAGTTTGTTTATGATTTTGAGCACTGTATCTATTTTGTTAATCTTTAATTTAGGATCAAAAAAAAATTCAATACTACCAAACAAAATTCAATTATTATCAGAACTTAGCTATACATTTGTATCTAAAATGATTAGCGATACAGCCGGATCAAAAGCTAAACCATATTTCGCATTTATATTTTCTCTATTCATGTTTGTTTTATTTTGTAACATGTTTGGAATGATACCTTATACTTTCACTGTAACCAGTCATATCATTGTAACATTTGTGCTTGCAGCGTTTATATTTATTGGAGTGACTGTAATTGGCTTTATTAAACATGGATTTGGGTATTTAAAATTATTTGTTCCAAGTGGAGTACCCGCGGTATTACTCCCTTTAATTGTTGTTATAGAAATTATTTCTTATTTAAGTAGGCCTATAAGTTTATCAGTTAGATTATTTGCCAATATGATGGCTGGTCATACAATGATGAAAGTTTTCGGAGGCTTTGTAATTAGCCTTGGAATAGTTGGTGGGTGGCTTCCACTAAGTTTTTCGGTTGCGTTAACTGGTTTGGAGATCTTAGTTGCTTTTCTTCAAGCTTATGTTTTTGCAATCTTAACCTGCATCTATTTAAATGATGCATTAAATTTACACCATTAATAACAGAGGAGGATATAATGGAATTAGAAGCAGCAAAAATGATCGGAGCAGGTTTAGCAGCAATTGCTTTAGCTGGAGCCGGTGTTGGTATCGGAATAATTTTTGGAAATTATTTGTCTGGTGCAATGAGAAATCCATCTGCAGCACAGAAACAATTTCCTAACTTGCTTTTAGGTTTCGCACTTGCAGAGGCTACGGGATTATTCGGATTAGTAGTTGCGTTAATCATTCTCTTTGCATTTTAAATTGATGTTTAAAAAAATATATTTTCAGTCAATATTTTTTAGCTTCTTTTTTATTAAAGAAGCTTTTGCAGCTGAAAGCGGAGGTATGCCTCAATTAAATCCAGAGTTTTGGGTTTCTCAAATTTTTTGGCTAATACTTACTTTTGGTATTATGTATTTAGTTTTATCTAAACTAATACTACCAAAAATTAGTAAAAACTTAGAATCGAGAAAATCACAAGTATTAGAAAATATTGAGGCTGCTGAGAAACAAAGAGAAGATAGTGATGCAAAACTAAAAGAATATGATGAAATTATATCTAAGAGCAAACTTGAGGCTAATAGTATTTTCAATCAAGCAAGAGAAAAAGCACTAAAAGACATTGGCGCAAAAAGAGAAGTGCTTGATAAGCAAATTGATAATGAAATTGCTGAGGCTGAAAAAGAAATAGATACATTAAGAAAAAATGCACCAGAAAAAATAAATAAAATTGCTATTGAGACTTCATCTGAGTTATTGCAAAAACTGATTGGAGCTGAGATAAATAATAGTAGTATATCTGCAATAGTTGACGATCTATCTAAAAGAAATGGAGATAAATACTATGGCAATTGATGCAACATTTTGGGTAGCCGTATCATTTATTATTTTTTTTGGAGTACTAATTTACCTTAAAATTCCTCAAAAAGTTTCTGAAATGTTAGATAAAATGATATCTGACATTAAAAATGAAATTGACGAAAGTGAAAAATTAAGAACTGAGGCAAAAACACTACTAGATAACTCACAAAAAAAATTAGATACAGCTAAGTCTGTTAGCAACGAAATTCTTGAGAACGCCAAAAAAGATGCAGATAGATTAATAATTGAGATGAATGATAAGTTTCATAAATCATCAGAAATTAAAAAAAATTTAGCTGAAAATAAAATAAGTCAGATGAAAGAAGCGGCTTTAAAAGAAATTAAGGACGCATCAATAAAGATTGCCGTGGACTCAGTTAAAAGAATAATAACTACATCTGTAGACAAGTCAAAATTAGATGCTGTGTTTCAAAAAAATTTAGATGAAACTAAAGCAGAGTTAAAAAAAATTAACTCATAATACACTTACAATTTTTCAAAAAAGCTATAAATTATTAAAATGAACTCTATTGTCATTGGATCGGGATTTGGTGGGATTGCAGCAGCGCTAAGACTTAAGGCAAAAGGACATACCGTAAAATTAATAGAAAAACATCCAGACCTAGGTGGAAGAGCAAGAGTTTTTAAGAAAAACGGATTTATATATGATGCTGGACCAACAGTAATTACTGCACCCTACTTAATTAATGAATTGTTCGAGTTATTCAATAAAGATCCAAAAAATTATATAGAACTAACTCCACTTAAAATTTGGTACCAGTTTATTTTTGAGGACAAAACTAAATTTAACTATTCAGGCGACGAAATAGAGATGAAAGACCAAATCGAGAAGCTTAGCAAAGAAGATGTAAATGGATATGAAAAATTAGTTAATTTTACAAAAAAAATATTTGATAAAGGTTTTTTAGAACTTGCAGATGTACCATTTGATAAACCTTTCGTGATGATGCAGCAATTGCCTGCTCTATTAAAACTTAAAAGTTATAAATCAGTTTACTCACTTGTTTCATCTTATATTAAAAATGAGAAATTAAGAAGAATGCTTAGCATGCATCCTTTGCTAGTTGGGGGAAATCCTTTTACCACCACTTCTATTTATGGATTAATTCTTTATTTAGAAAAAAAATGGGGAATTCATTATTCAGTTGGAGGAACAGGAAATATAATTAAAGGTTTTGAAAAGTTAATGAATGAGGTTGGTATTGAAATAATAAAAAACAGTGAAGTAACCGAAATTATAACAAAAAATAATAAAATAAGAGGTGTAAAATTAAATAATGGAAATGAGGTTAGTGCAGATAATGTTGTTTGTAATGCAGATCCACCTGCATTTTATGAAAAAATGTTAAGCAAAAGCAATGAGAGTTCCATGTTGTTTAATTGGAAAAAAAATCGAATGGAATATTCTATGGGTTTATTTGTTTACTATTTTGGAACAAAAAAAATTTATGACAATGTTGAACATCATACAATAAAGTTTGGAAACAAGTATAAAGAACATCTTGATGACATATTTGATAAGAAAAAATTAAATAACGATATTAGCTATTATCTTCACAGACCTACAGCTACTGATAAAACTATGGCTCCAGAAGGAAATGATTGTTTTTATGTTTTAGTGCCTGTTCCTAACAATCAGTCAAAAATAAATTGGGAAACTGAAGGTGAGATAATGAAAAATCTTGTAATTGAAAAAATGGAAAAAGACTTAATGCCGGATCTTAAGAATAATATAGTTGAGGATTTTTATCTAACACCTGATTACTTTGAAAAGGAATTAAATACAAAATTTGGATCTGGGTTTTCGATTCAACCTAAATTTACACAATCCGCATACTTTAGATTTCATAATAAATCAGAAATATATGATGGTTTATACTTTGTTGGTGCGGGCACACATCCAGGGGCCGGTGTTCCAGGTGTTCTCTCTTCAGCGAAGGTTTTAGATAAATTATTTTAATGTTAACAAAGAATTATTTAGCTATTTACGCAAAATCTTTTAATTGGGCAGGTTTTTTTTTACCAAAAAAAACCTATGAAAAATGCTCTGCACTTTATGATTTTTGTAGAGAAGCAGATAATATTGCTGACGATGCAAATAAGATTGAAATAAAAAGAGATAATTTTATCAAATTTAGGAATAATTTTGTTAATAAAAATCATGATGATCCAGTTATTAAAAACATGTGGGATCTTATTAATGAATTTAGTATTTCAACTAAAATTGTAGACGATTTATTTGAGGGTATTAATTCTGATATAAAAGAAAATGTTAAACTTAATTCAAAAAAAGAATTATTAATTTATTCCTATAGGGTGGCTGGAACAGTTGGATTGATGATGGCTAAAATATTGAATGTTCACAAAGAACAATCTCTAAAATCAGCAATTGATCTTGGGATTGCTATGCAATTAACAAATATTTCCAGGGATGTTATTGAAGATAAAAAAAATAATAGATTTTATATAAATGAAAGTTTTGAGGACATAAAGACTACAATCGAGCTTTCAGAAAAGTTTTATGAAAACTCATTTTTCTCAATAAAAGAAATACCATTAAGTTTCAGATTTTCTATTTTGGTTGCAAGAAGAGTTTATAGAAAAATAGGATATAAAATTTTAAATAAACAGAACATAGAAAATTATAAAAAGTCAGGAAAAATTTATGTTTCAAATATTGAAAAAATTATTGAAACTTTTTTATCAATTTTTGACTTAATTAAGTTATCACTTATAAACAAAAACGATGATAATATTAATCATGATCATAATTTAATTAATGAAGAAATAAATTTAAATGAAAGAATTTGATTACATAATTATAGGAGGAGGTTGCGCAGGTCTCTCATTGGCATATGAGCTAGAAGTTTATGATAAATTAAAAGATAAAACTTTAGCAATTATTGAGCCAAGAGAAGAATATAAAAGAGATAAAACTTGGTCATTTTGGAAAGTTTTTTCACATAACTTCGATGACTGTGTCAAAAAGAGTTGGAATAATTTTACAATAAATACACCCAATAATACAAAATATGTAGATTGCGAGCCTACACCATATCAAACGATAGATAGTGGCATGTTCTACGAAAAAATACTTTCAAAACTTAAATTAAATAAAAATATTCAGTTTTTTAAAAGTATTGATCAATTAGATAAATCAAATTCAATTGTATTTAATAGTGTACCTAGTTTTGAGAATAAACAGAGTGAGTTATGGCAACATTTTTGCGGAGTTGAAATAGAAACAGATAAAGACTTCTTTGATGAAGAAATTTTCAATTTGATGGACTTTGCTTGTGATCAAAGAAATAAAGTTCATTTTTTTTATACGCTACCATTTACAAAAAGAAACGCCTTAGTTGAAACTACTTGGATATCTGAACTAAATAATGAAAAACTAAAAGATTATGATGAACAAATTGATAATTATTTAAGCAACCACCTAAATATCAGAAAATGTAAAATCAATTTCAAAGAAACTGGAGCAATCCCACTTTTTAGACAAAAAAATGTAAATAAATTAAATGAAATTTATATAGGCTCAGCTGGAGGAATGACTAGATTAAGTACAGGCTATACTTTCCTAAATATTCAAGAACAAAGCAGATATATAAGAGAAAACATAGAAAATATAAAAAATGTAAATCTATTTAAAATTAATTCGAAATATGATTTTTTAGATAAAATCTTGTTGAGGGTTCTTAAAAACAATTCCAATGAAATGGGAAATATATTTTTCAAAGTTTTTAATTCAAAACCTAAAACAGCTATCAATTTTTTATCAAATAAAAGCAGTTTTTTTGAAGATTTAGAAGTAATTCTAAAAATGCCAAAGTGGAAATTTTTAAAAGAATTAATTTAAGATGATCAATAAAATAAAAAAAATAAATCTAAATCATTCATTTATTTTTTTCTTTGTTGTAAACCTTTTTTGTATTTTGCTATTTAAGTTTAATAATTTAAATATTTCTTCAATTTTGTGTTTACTTTTAATTTTATTTATAGGTGTTTCCCATGGGTCTTTAGATCATATAAAAGGAAAAAAACTGCTAAGATTATTTAATATAAAATCAACCTATATATTCTATATTACGTATTTTTTAATTGTAGTAATAGTAATACTAACTTGGATAATATTGCCATCAATAACTTTAATTGTTTTTTTAATGATTGCCTCTTATCACTTTGGAAAAGAGGATACACAATTTTTGATTAACGATAGATCTTATTTCACTCAAATACTTTATTTTTTTAAGGGATTTTTAATTATACTTGCTCCTTTGTATTTCCATTTTCAGGAAACAATAGCGATTTTTAAATTATTATTAATAGATAATGAGGCATTTTATTCAAGTTTAAATTTTATTGAGACAAATAATGTAATTCAAATAGGAATATTCTGTAGCACCCTGTCTAGTATTTTTCTCTTCCTAAAGAATTTTGAAATCAAAAAATTTGTAGTTTTTTTAGATTATTTTTCTATTTTAATTTTGAATTACTATTTATCTCCATTAATAGCTTTTACTGTTTATTTCTGTTTTTTACACTCGATTAGACATTCAATTTCACTAGCTATTGATCTTGATCCAAATAGTTTAGTTAATGGATTTAGATTGTTTGTTAAAAAAGCTTTACCATTAACAATTTTGACAGCTATTTTTTCTTTTATTGCTCTATATCTGCTAGAAAATTCATACAATTTGGATAGTGCAATTTTAAAAATAATATTTATAGGTTTGGCGTCTTTAACCTTTCCACATATATTGCTGGAATATTTTCTAGAAAAAAATGAAAAATAAAGAATTAAAAATATTATTATCTGCGCCCCGTGGATTTTGTGCCGGGGTAGAAAGAGCAATTGAAATAGTTGAAAAATCTATACAAAAATTTGGAGCTCCAGTTTATGTGCGTCATGAAATAGTCCATAACAAGTATGTTGTAGATGATTTAAAAAATAAAGGGGCAATATTTGTCGAAGAGCTGGAGGAGATAAAAGATAAATCAAGACCAGTAATTTTTTCAGCACATGGTGTTCCAAAAAAAATACCTGAAGATGCAAAAAATTATAAAATGACTTATGTGGATGCCACATGTCCACTTGTTTCTAAGGTTCATAGAGAAGCAGAAAATCTTAATAAAGCTGGGTACCATATAATTTTAATTGGTCATGAAAATCATCCAGAAGTAATTGGAACTATGGGTCAATTAAATAAAGGTTCTATAGATCTAATCCAAAATGAGGAAGATGCTACAAACTATCAAAATAAACTAAACAAAAAATTGGCATATATCACTCAGACTACTTTGTCAGTTGATGATACAAAAGAAATAATCAAAATTTTAAAAACCAATTTTCCTAATTTAAAAGAACCAATGAAAGAAGATATTTGTTATGCAACTACTAACCGACAAATGGCAGTAAAAAATATTGCAAAAAATTGTGATATGTTTTTTGTTATTGGAAGTAGAAACTCTTCAAATTCTGTTAGACTAGTTGAAGTGGCAAAAAAATCAGGGTGTGAAAATTCACAACTTATTCATTCAGAAAGCTCAATACCATTTGATCAAATAGAAAATTGCAATACTATAGGTATATCTTCAGGAGCATCTGCGCCAGAAATATTGGTTAAAAATTTTATTAATGATTTAAAAAATAAATTTTCTATAAGTATTGATGAAGTTGAAATAATAAAAGAAGATGTAGTATTTAAAGCTCCCAAAAAATTAAATTAAAATGGCTGTCTATACAAAAATAAATCAAAAAGAAATTAATATTATAAATAAAAATTTTAATATTGATAAAATAATAAGTTTTAAAGGTATCAAACAAGGAATAGAAAACACAAACTATCTTCTTAAATCAAAAAAGAAAAAATACATTTTAACTATATTTGAAAAAAGAGTTTTACAAAAAGAAATACCTTTTTTTATGAAATTGATGGATAATTTAAATAATTCAAAAATAAATTGTCCTAAGCCTCTGAAAACTAAAAATAATAAGTATCTTATTAAATTAAAAAATAAAACCGCAGGTATTGTATCATTCTTAGAAGGTAAAGATAAAAAAATATTAAATATAAATGATTGTTATACAGTTGGTAAAACAATTGCTCGAATGCATGTGGCCACAAATACAATGAAGCTTAATAGAAAAAATTCGATGGGTATTAAGAATTTAAAACCTTTGTTGGAAAGTATTAAATTTAAGTCAAAAAAGTTTTCAAATTTAAAAGTATTCTTAAACAATAACCTAAAACATATTAATAGATATTGGCCTAAAAAATTGCCCAAAGGCATTATCCATGGTGACTTATTTATAGATAATATCTTCTTCAAAAAAAATAAACTTTCTGGAATTATTGATTTCTACTTTGCTGCTAATGATTATTTTATGTATGAAATTGCTATATGCATCAATGCTCTTTGTTTTGATTATAAAAAGAGAAAATTCCATTTAAATAAGAAAAAAATTAAAAATTTAATCAAAGGGTATGAAAGTGTTAAAAAAATTTCAATGAAAGAAAAAAAATCTATAAATATTTTGTGTAGAGGTGCAGCATTAAGATATTTATTAACAAGATTGTATGACTACTCAAATACACCAAAAACAGCATTGATTAAAATTAAAGACCCTAATGAATATTATCAAAAATTACTTTCTCACAATAATTTAAGTTCATTTAAAGATTATTTAAATTAATGATTACAATTTATACAGACGGTTCTTGTTTAACAAATCCAGGTAATGGTGGATGGGCTGCAATTATACATGATGGAAAAGAAATAAAAAAAATTAGTGGTAACGAAAAAAATACAACAAATAATAGAATGGAGTTGTTAGCCCCAATTAATGCATTGAAAGATATGAAGCCTGGTATTGAAATAAAAATATATACTGACTCTCAATATGTAAAAAATGGAATAACCGAATGGATTAATACTTGGTTAGCTAATAATTGGAAAACCTCAAAAAAAGAAGATGTTAAAAACAAAGATTTATGGATTGATCTATATAATTTAAATAAATCGCTTAATATTCAATGGAATTGGGTTAAAGCTCATGATGGAAACCCTTTAAATGAAGAGGTGGACTTACTAGCTAAAAAAGCAGCAAATTTAGATTAATTTTAAAAAATTTTGAGCTGCTGAAATTTCACAAGCGGCAGTATCTTCTTCTGCTTGTATTTTCTTTACAACATTGTCGTCAATTAACATTGTATATCTTGCTGACCTCATTCCCTGACCCCGATCGTGTCTATCTATTTCTGCTCCAATTGATTTAGTAAATTCACAATATGGGTCTGCGGCCATAAATATTTTATCTTCAACTTTTTGACTATCGCCCCATGCTTTCATCACATTTGGATCATTAACTGAAACACAAATAATTTTTGTAACCCCTTTATTCTTTGCTTCCTCGTAATTATTAACATACCCTGGAAGATGTTTTGCGGAACAAACTTTTGTAAATGCTCCAGGAACACCAATCACAATTGTTTTATGATTTTTAAAAACTTCTGCTGTAGTTATTTTTTTTGCTGCTCCACTTGAGTCTAAAAAATAAAATTCTGAATTTGGAAGTTGTTCCCCTTCTTTAATTTTCATTTTGTTTTACCTTTAATGTGGTTTTTAATTTTTTCTAAATTATTTTCAACTATATCATATTCTTCTTTTTCATTCAAAATAAACTCCAGTTCTTTTGGTAAATCAGATTTTAAATTAATAGCTTTGGTAACAGCATCAGGAAATTTACATGGATGTGCAGTTGCTAGTACAATATTATTTCCTTTTAAGTTATGTTTGTCGAAAGCACCATATCCAATTGCTGTGTGTGGATCTAAAACTACAGAAAATTTTTCATACACCTTTTTAATAACCTCCAAAGTCTCATTTTCACTCAGACTAGCTGATAAAAAATTTTCTCTAA
>CACJYE010000009.1 GCA_902597555.1 uncultured Pelagibacteraceae bacterium | reverse complement strand
ATTTCATCTCGTATTTTAGCAGCTTCCTCAAATTCTAAATTTGATGCTGCTTCTTTCATTTTTTTATCCAAGCCTTTTAGATGTTTTTTAAGATTTCCACCAATATTTGAGCCTTCGCTTATTTTGACGTAGTCTTTCTCATAAACACTTTCTAAAATATCGCTGATATCTTTTTTTACTGATTTTGCATCTATTTTGTGTTTCTTGTTATAAGCAAGTCATTGGAAAAGGTATTTAAGCGAAAACATGTGTGTGAGAGATGCTGATGTGAAAAAAATTGATCACATCATGGATAAAATTAAATACAATAATGTAGATACTAGAGTAGGGCAGTCTGCTTAATTCAATTTTAGCAAACGAATACAGTTATATTATATTATTAATGGCTTTAACAGCTATACCAGTTGGCTTTGTTGCTGGATTATTTGGTATCGGTGGAGGGTTGATAACCGTTCCTTTTTTATATTTTATTTTTGGTTCTTTAGAAATTGATCCTCAATATGTTATGCATCTAGCAGTTGGAACTTCTTTTGCAATTATAATACCAACATCTACAGTTTCAGTTCTAACACATCATAAATTTAAAGCAGTTGATTTTAATATTGTTAAGAATTACGGTCTGTTTGTTGTATTGGGTGTTGTTGTTGGTACTGCTTTTGCAGCTTCTTTAAAGACTAAATCCTTAGTTTTGTTTTTCTCAATAATTATCTTATTTTTAGGAATTTATTTATTGTTAATAAAAGAAAAGGAGCAAAACATAATTGTTAAAATGAAATTACATCTAAAAGTAATTCTTGGTTTTCTTGTTGGGTTTATATCTGCTCCTATGGGTATAGGGGGAGCTGTAATGAATGTACCTATTCTTAAGTTTTTTGGTTATTCAATAAATAAAGCTATAGGAAGCGCAGCAGCTATAGGTTTTTTAATTGCTTTGTTTGGAGCAATAGGATTTTTAATTTCAGGAAGTTATTTAAATTCAAGTCTTCCACTAAGTATTGGTTTTATAAATCTGCCTGCTTTTTTAATTTTCATACCAATTACTACGTTTATGGCTAGGATAGGAGCTAAAACAGTTCATAGTATTGATAAGAATAAAATTAGTAAGTTTTTTGGAATTTTTCTCTTAGTGGTTTCGATTAAATTTTTTTACGAATACTTAAAATTATAACTAGCAAAAAAAAGAGGTGACTTCAGTCTCCCTCCATCACCTCACTAACTTAAATTATGTGATTCTTTACATATCAATGAACACTTATTAGTTGAAAATGTACTTTATTAACTAATTTAAAAACAAACAATCTAAAGTTGTATTTAGTCTAGAAAAAACTCAATTTAGCCACACATATTATTTTGTGTTATTATTCTAATTGATACTTTTAAAAATGGTTTCAATAAAAGACATTAATAAAAATATTAAAAAAAATTTATTTGATCCAATAGATAAAACTAAAAATAAGTTTTCCTCACTTTTAAAAAATTTTAAAAAAAACCAAGTTAAAAAAGATTTAGCATTACAAAAACAGTTAGAGAAAGAAAAGAAAAGAGAATTAATTTTAGAAAAAAAACTAGCAAAAAAAGCTAAACAAGATGAGCTCAAAGAAGAAAGAAAGAAAATCCTTTTTCAAAAAAAATTAATCATTGAAAATGAAAAGCAAGAAAAAAAGAACGAAGAAAAAAGACAAAAAATAGAAGCTCAAAGAATTAAAATAGAACAGAAAAAAATTAAAGACGAAGAAACTAAAAAACTTAGAGAGGAAGCTAGAAAGCTTAAACAAGAGGATTTAAGACTAAAAATGTTAGAGAGACAAAGAATTAGAGAAGAAAATATCAAAATTAGAGAAGAAGAGCTAAAAAACAAAGAAATAGAAGCTCAAAAGAGAAGAGATGAAAAAGAAAAAGAAAGACAAGAAAAAATAAGATTAAAAGAAATTGAAAGGAAAAATAGACTTGAGGAAGAACAAAGATTAAGAGAGGCAGCTAGGAAGCTTAAATATGAGCAAGAAAAACTTAAAGAAATGGAAGAAAGATTAAGAGATCTTGAAACTGAAAGACAGCAAGAAATTCAAAGACAGATTTTAAAAGAAGAGGCTGAGCAAAGAGCCAAGGAAGAGGAATTAAGAATTAAAGAAAAAGAACTTAAAGAAGCAGAACGTGAGAGAATAAATAAAGAAAATGAAAGACGTCAAAGAGAAAGAGAGCTTAAAATAGAGGAGGAAAGACAAAAAAGAATTGAAGAAGAAAACGAAAGAATTCGATTAGCTGAAATAGCTCAAAAAGAAAGAATTGAAGAGGAAGATAGGCGAATGAAAGAATGGGAGAAAAAATTTGATGAGGAGCAACGATTAAAAGAAGAAGAGCTTGTAAAAAAATTTTACAGTGATGAAGTTTCTGAAAAAGAGAATAATCAGAATGTCGACAATTTAGAAATTAAAAATGAAGAAGATAATTTAGAAACTAAAACTGAAGAGGATAATTTAAAAAATTAAATTTTCTGATCATATTCACCGACTTTACTTGTTTTTTGTAACAAATCGTCAATAAAATCAAAGATTTTTTTCTTTCTTTCATCTGATGTTGGGCTTTCAGTAACAACAACCAAAGATGGTTTGTTTGAAGAAGCTCTTATAAGTCCCCACGAACCATCTTCAAATGAAAATCTAACTCCATTAACAGTTAAGATATCACTAATAACTTGGCCATCTATTTTAGTTTTGTTTTCTTTTGAATTTTTAATTTGTTTAACTAGCTCTTCAACAACAATATACTTCTCTTCATCTTTACAAAAAGGGGCCATTGTTGGTGTTTGAAATGTGTTAGGTAATTCACTAACAATTTCACTCATTTTTTTATTTTGATTGTCTAATAAGCGGCATACTTGAATTGCTGAATTGATACCATCATCATATCCAAAACCTAACGGTTGATTGAAGAAAAAATGTCCACTTTTTTCAAATCCAGCTAAAGCTTTTTCAGTGTTAACTTTTCGTTTAATATGAGAATGACCTGTTTTCCAATAAATAGTTTCACAATTATTTTTTAATAAAATCTTATCTTTTGAGTACAAACCTGTTGATTTTACATCTACTACAAATTTTGAATTTTTATATTTACCTGATAAATTCCTAGCAATTAGAAGACCAATTTTATCTGAAAATATTTCATTACCCTTATCATCAATAACTCCAACTCTATCTCCATCACCATCAAATCCAAACCCTATATCAGCATTATTTTCTTTAACTACTTTTACTATCTCATGAAGCATTTTTAAATCTTCAGGATTTGGATTGTATTTAGGAAAATTCCAATCTAGATTACAATCTAATTCTATTACCTCACATCCAATACCTCTTAGAATATCTGGGGCAAAAACACCTGCTGTTCCATTTCCACAAGCAACTACAGCTTTAATTTTTTTTTCTATTTTATTTTTACTAATTAAGTCATCTTTATAGATTTTATCGAAATTTTTTATTTGTTTTTCATTTCCTTCTCCTTTAGAAAAATTTTGATTTAATGTGATTTCTTTTAATTCTTTCATTTCTTCAGGGGCATGAGTTAACCCTTTTTTGATACCCATTTTCACACCAGTCCAACCATTTTCATTATGACTTGCTGTAACCATAGCAACCGCATCTGCTTTTAAATAAAATTGTGCAAAATAAACCATTGGAGATAAGGATAGACCCACATCTTCAATATTACATCCTGTAGATATTAATCCTTTTTTAAGAGCAGCTTTTATTTCATCGCTATAAGATCGGTAATCATGTCCAACTATGATTCTTGGATTTTCATTTTTAGTATGAATTTTTACTTGTGTCCCAAGCCCCTTACCAAGATTCTCAATTCCAACTAAATTTATGTCTTTCTCATACAACCAACGAGCGTCATATTCTCTAAATCCATAAGGGTCTATTTTTATGTTTTGATTCATTAGATAATTACTCACTCTTTTTTATGTTAATTTCTTGGAAAAAATTTAATTTTTTTGTTGATTATCATAATGTCGCGTTCTATAAATGTTCTGTTGTGAAAATGTTTATATAGTATATTTACAGCAAACGCCTACAACATATAGTTGTTTTCGTACTAATAACAAAATATATTAAACTTTTATGAATAAGATTCTTTCCCAGGCCCTCAAAAAAGCTGTCTCTGAATATAGCCCTGCAGTTAAAGAGGTTTCAAAAGGTAATAGACCAGATCTTTTCTCTTTAAATAATGAAACAGAATTATTTCAAAATGACAAAGGCATCATAATTAAAATTGACCGTTCTAGAGATGCAAATCTAACTGACTTTGGGAAAGCAACTTTAAAAGATAGATACCTTGGTTTGAATGAATCTTATCAAGATTTATTTGCAAGAGTAGCTAGTACATATTCAGATGATAATTTACATGCTCAAAGAATTTATAATTATATTAGTAATCTTTGGTTTATGCCTGCAACACCGGTTTTATCAAATGGTGGTACAAAAAGAGGTTTACCAATTTCATGTTTTTTAAATGAAGCCTCTGACAGCTTAGGAGGTATTCTTGATTTATGGAGTGAGAATGTTTGGTTAGCTGCTAAAGGTGGAGGTATTGGAAGTTACTGGGGTAACCTAAGATCTATCGGTGAAAAAATAGGTAGAGTTGGAAAAACTTCTGGAATAATTCCTTTTATAAAAGTTATGGACTCTTTGACAATGGCAATTAGTCAAGGATCTTTAAGAAGAGGTTCAGCTGCTTGTTATCTACCAATCGATCACCCTGAGATAGAAGAGTTTATTGAAATGAGAAGACCAACAGGTGGTGACCCAAATAGAAAAGCTTTAAACCTGCATCATGGTGTTTTAGTTTCAGATGCTTTCATGAGAGCAGTAGAGACGGATGAACAATGGGCATTAAAAAGTCCAGCTGACGGAAGTGTTCAACAAACTATTTCTGCAAGAAATTTATGGATAAGATTGTTAACAACAAGAATTGAAACCGGAGAGCCTTATATAATTTATATTGACACCGTTAACAGACAAATTCCGCAACATCATAAGTTAGCAAATCTTACTGTTAAAACTTCTAACTTATGTAGTGAAATAACTTTACCTACAGGAATTGATAAAGATGGCAGAGATAGAACAGCGGTATGTTGTTTGTCTTCATTAAATTTAGAAAAATACGATGAATGGAAAGATGATCCAGATATGATTAATGATGTGATGAGATTTTTAGATAATGTCTTGTCAGATTTCATTAATAAAGCACCAGATCAATTCAAAGATGCAAAATATTCAGCCGAGAGAGAAAGAAGCGTTGGATTAGGTGTGATGGGATTTCATTCATTTTTACAGAAAAATAGAATCCCACTTGAATCTGTAATGGCAAAATCATGGAATAAAAAAATATTTAAAAATATTCATGAGAAAGTTAATCAAGCTTCTAAAGATTTAGCTGAAGAAAGAGGCGCATGTCCGGATGCAGCTGAATATGGTTACAACGAAAGATTTTCAAATAAGACGGCAATTGCTCCAACAGCTTCAATCTCAATTATTTGTGGAGGAGCATCTCCAGGTGTAGAACCAATAGCTGCAAACAGCTATACTCACAAAACCCTTTCAGGATCTTTTAATGTTAGAAATAGATATTTAGAAGAAATTCTACAATCACATGGTAAAAATGATGATGAAACATGGTCTACAATTACCACTAATCAAGGTTCAGTTAATCATCTAGATTTCCTTACAGATCTTGAAAAAGATGTATTTAAAACTGCATTTGAGCTTAACCAAAATTGGATAATTGAATTAAGCGGTGACAGAACGCCATTTATTTCACAAGCTCAATCAGTTAATTTATTTTTACCAGCAGACGTCCATAAGAAAGAATTACATAAAATTCATTTTGATGCTTGGAAGAAAGGTTTAAAGAGCCTTTATTACTGTAGATCAAAATCAATTCAAAGGGCTGAAAATATTAATGATGCTAAATCAACAGATATTACAGCTAATGTTTATAAATCTAAAAATCAACCATCTAACGTAGAGCCAGAGTACGAGGAGTGTTTATCATGTCAGTAGCAGAAAAGATTAATAAAGAAATTATTCAACCAAAAAAAATGGGATTATTAGTTGAAAATCCTGTTTACAAACCTTTTAGATACCCATGGTGTTATGATGCATGGTTAACTCAGCAAAGAATTCATTGGTTGCCAGAAGAGGTTCCTTTGGGAGATGACGTTAGGGATTGGCAAAAAAATTTATCTCAACCAGAAAAAAATCTTCTAACACAAATTTTTAGATTTTTTACTCAAGCCGATGTTGAGGTAAACAATTGTTATTTAAGACATTACACTACTGTTTTTAAACCAACAGAAGTGTTAATGATGATGACAGCTTTTGCAGCCATGGAAACAGTTCATGTAGCTGCCTATTCACATTTGTTAGATACAATTGGTATGCCTGAGTCAGAATATTCAGCTTTCATGAAATATAAAGAAATGAAAGATAAGTATGATTATATGCAAGGTTTTAATGTAAATTCAAAAGAAGACATTGCTAAAACAGTTGCCGTGTTTAGTGCATTCACCGAAGGATTACAATTGTTTGCAAGTTTTGCTATTTTATTAAACTTTCCAAGACACAATAAAATGAAAGGAATGGGCCAGATAGTTACTTGGTCTGTAAGAGATGAAACACTTCATTGCAATTCAATGATTAGAATTTTTAAAGAATTCATTAAAGAAAATCCTGAAATTTGGACACCAAAATTAAAAAAAGAACTTTATGAAGCTTGTAGAATTATTGTTGACCACGAAGACGCTTTTATAGATTTGGCTTTTGAAATGGGTCCAATGGAAGGCTTAACAGCTCAAGAAGTTAAAGATTATATTAGGTTCATTGCAAATAGACGACTTGATCAGTTAGGATTAGAACCAATTTATGATGTTCAAAAAAACCCATTAACTTGGTTAGATACAATGCTTAATGCAGTTGAGCATATGAATTTCTTCGAAGGTAGAGCGACTGAATATTCTAAAGCATCAACTCAGGGTACTTGGGCAGAAGCTTTTAGTTAATCTTAAAATTACCTTTGATTTAACTGCATCACTTTTCGATGCTTGTTTCCTTTGTAACTAGCTAAAGGTCTAATGAGTTTGTTTGCAGCGTGTTGTTCCATTATATGAGCAGACCAACCGGTAATTCTAGAAATTACAAATATCGGTGTAAAAAAATCAGTTTCAAATCCCATTAAATGATAAGTAGGCCCTGTAGGATAATCAACATTTGGATATATATTTTTTTCTTTTATCATTACCTTTTCAACAATATCGTAAATTTTCTCAAATTTTTTATCCTTCTTAATTTTTGCAACTTTTGCAAAATACTTCCTCATGGTTGGAACTCTAGAATCGCCTGACTTATAAACTCTATGCCCAAATCCCATAACAACCTCCTTATTTTTTAAGGCGTTATTTATCCATTTTAAGGCATTTTCAGGTTTTTTAATTTTGTTCATCATATGCATAACTTCCTCATTAGCTCCACCGTGAAGAGGGCCTTTTAAACTGGCGATTGCACCTGTTATTGCTCCATGTATATCAGATAAACTGCTAGTGATTGTTCTTGCCGTAAAAGTTGAAACGTTAAAACTATGCTCAGCATAAAGAATTAGAGATACATCAAAAGCCTTAACAATTTCTTTTTGAGGTACTTTTCCAAAACACATATAGAAAAAGTTTTCAGCAAAAGTTAAAGTTTTTTTCGGTTTAATAATTTTTTTTCCTTTCCTTATTCGATAAAAAGCAGCAAGTGCTGTAGGAGTTTTTGCAAAAATTCTTAGGGCTTTTCTCATATTTGCTTCAGGTGAAGAGTCTGTAGTCTCTTTATCTTCCAATCCCATTACACTTACAGCAGTCCTAGCTACATCCATCGGATGAGATTTTTTTGGCATATGCCTAATAATCTCATATAAATTTTTAGTTAACTCCCTATGATTTCTTTCTTCTTTCTCAAATTTTCTAAGTTCAAGAGTATTTGGCAAATCTTTATTTAAAATTAAATATGCAACCTCCTCAAATCTACAATACTCACATAAATCTTGAGCAGCATACCCCCTATAAGTAAGCGAGTTAATCTCAGGCATTACTTTTGAAACCTCTGTTTCATCAACAACAATACCTAGTAATCCCTTCTTGATATCATCACTCATTATTCATGTCCTTCCGTACTAAAATTATAAATTTTTTCATCCAATGAATTATATTTTTCATAATCAACTAATTCATAAAGTCTTTTTCTAGTTTGCATTTTATCAATTATATTGTTTTGGTGTCCATTTGCATAAATGTCTCTTAATCCATCTTCTACATTTTTCATGGCTAGTCTTTGTGTAGTTACTGGATAAATCACAATATTATATCCAAAATTTTCTAATTCTTTGTAGTTGAACAATTTAGACTTACCAAACTCAGTCATATTAGCTAACAAGTAACCAGACAATTCTTTACGAACTTTTTCAAAATCTTTTTCATCTTCAAGAGCTTCTGGGAAAATAATTTCAGCACCAGCATCAATGTAGGCTTTGCATCTTTTAATCATTTTATCTAAACCCTCAACACTTTTAGCATCTGAACGTGCAATAATTTTAAAATTTTGATCTTTTTTTGCTGCAACACATTCTTTAATTTTTTTAACCATAGAATCAGTTGAAATAAGTTCTTTATTATCAAGATGCCCACATCTTTTTCTTTCAATCTGATCCTCTAAGTGGACACCTGTTATTCCAAATTCTTCAAATGTTTCGATAGTTTCTTTACAAGATTTAAATCCTGTATCGATATCAACTATTGTTGGAAGATTAGTTACTCTCGAAATTAGATAAGATCTTGTGCTAACATCTTGTAGAGTTGTTAAGCCAATATCGGGAAAACCAAGATCATTAGCCATTACTCCACCGGATACATAAACTGCATCATATCCAATTTCTTCTATAAGCTTTGCTGTCAAAGGATTGTATGCACCTGGAACTCTTAATATTTTATTTGATTTTAATTTTTGATCAAAATCTAATCTTTTTTGACTTGGTTCTTTTTCTACAAAGTGCATTAAAAAATTCCTTTTTTATTATTTCGTTTTAATTTATTTCTTCTTACTTCAATATTCAATTTATGAAGTTGACCTGATTTTAAATTTCTTAAATTTTGTACTATTTTTAAAAAACGATTGCTTTCTTTTTTATCCAAAATACCCTCAGTTAAAGTTAAAAATTTATTTATATAATTTTCTCTCTTAAACGGTCTTGCTCCATATGGATGTGCGTCTGCTCTATCAAGTTTCTCTGTTATTTTTTTTCCATTGTTAAGTGTTACAACTACTTTAGCTCCAAAAGCTTTATTTTTTGGATTTGGATCATGATATTTCTTTGTCCATTTTTTATCTTCATATGTTTTAATTGATCTCCAAATTTTAATTGTACTTTTTCTATTTGCTCTTGCTTTAGTATAAGATTTAACATGATGCCAATCTCCGTCTTCTAAAGCTACAGCAAATATATACATTATAGAATGATCTAATGTTTCTCTACTAGCCTTGGGATCCATTTTTTGAGGGTCATTAGCACCTGTTCCAATCACATAATGAGTGTGATGACTTGTAAAAATATCAATTTTTTTAATATAATTTAAATTATTAATTTTTGTTTTTAACTTTTTAGCTAGATCTATTAATGCTTGCGATTGATATTCTGCAGAATATTCTTTTGTATATGTCTCTAAGATAGCTTTTTTACTCTCACCTTTTTTTGGTAAAGGGACTTTGTAATTTGCTTTTTTTCCATCCAATATTCTAGCTATTACACTATCTTCACCCTCATATATTGGACTTGGAGCACCTTCACCTCTCATAGTTCTATCTACAGCTTCGATAGCAAGCTTACCAGCATGAGCAGGAGCATAAGCTTTCCAGCTTGAAATTTCTCCTTTTCTAGATTGTCTTGTAGATATTGATGTATGTAATGCCTGTTGAACAGCTTGATATATAGATTCAGTATTTAATTTTAGCATTGTTCCTAATCCAGCAGCAACACTAGGGCCTAAATGAGCAATGTGGTCCACCTTATGCTTATGCAAACAAATACCTTTGACTAAATTTACCTGAACTTCATATGCAGTAATTATTCCTCTTAATAAATCCAATCCGCTTTTTTTGTTTTGTTGTGCTACACTTATAAGAGGAGGAATGTTGTCACCTGGATGACTATAATCTGCAGCTAAGAAAGTATCATGAAAATCTAATTCTCTAACAGCTGTACCATTTGACCATGCTGCCCATTCACAATCAAATTTTAATTTTGAGTTTACACCAAATAAAGTTGCACCATTTTTTCTAGGGTGTCTTAAAGCCATTTCTCTAGATGAGATTACTGGCTTTCTATTTAATGAAGCAATTGCAACAGAAGCATTATCAATAATTCTATTGATAACCATTTCAATAGCATCTTTATTTAATTTAGCATTATCGCTTGCTATCTCTGCAATTTTCCATGCAAGCTGTTTCTTCTTTGGAAGATTAATTTTTGATGGATATACTTTAACTGTGTGTAATAACAAAATTACTCCTTATTTGTGATTTTGTTTTAATAGTTAAAAAAAATTAATCAATATTAAAGATATTCCGATACTATTTTCTCAATGCCCACAAAGTCTTTTATAATGTGATTATGATAAATTTCCTCAGATCTTTTTTCTGTATATCCATATTTTAGTAATATTATTGGAATTTCAGCAGCCTTAGCAGCATTAGCATCTGTCTCACTATCACCAATCATAATAGATTTATTTTTATCACCATCTAAAATTTCTATTGTAGTTGTTAAATGTCTTGGGTCTGGTTTGCAATATTCAAAAGTATTATATCCTGCAACATATTCAAAATAATTATAAATTCCAATTTTTTTTAAAAGATCAACTGCTAAATATTCAGTTTTATTAGTGCATACTGCCATAGAAATATTTTCATTTTTACACCAATTTAAAAATTCCTGTACTCCATTAATTAATTTACTTTCATGTAAAATATTTTTTCCATAATAAGATAAAAATTCATCAGTCATTTCATTTTGAATTTTCTCATCAAACCATTTCCACTGACCATTAGCCTTTGCCATCATAGCTTTTGCACCTTTACCAACAGCATTTTTTAGTTCTCCCAAAGTTTTAGTTGGGTAGCCAAATTTTCTCATGACATGGTTATGAGCGCGTATTAAATCTGGAGCGGTATCTACCAATGTGCCATCTAAATCAAATAAAATTGTAAATTTTTGTTTCATTTTAAAAGTATTTTAAAGAAATAAATTGTGAATTAATCAAGTTATATTCTTAATGTAAATCAATTCTAAATGGAAGTTTTAAATCAAAAAAAACTAAGAGACAAATTTACAAAATCAGGAGTTAAGATGATAGGTCCTGAAACTATTTTTTTTTCGCAAGATACTAAGATTGGAAAGAATGTAACAATAGAACCTTATGTTGTTATAGGTTCTAGGGTTAAAATTGGGGACAATGTAATTATAAAATCTTTCTCACATTTAGAAACATGTACGATTGAAAGTAAAGTTGAAATTGGTCCTTATGCCAGAATAAGACCCAACACAATTTTAAAGTCAGGGTCAAGAGTAGGTAATTTTGTTGAAATTAAAAAAAGTACCTTAGGAAAAAAATCGAAAGTAAATCACTTATCTTATATTGGAGATAGTATAATTGGAAAATCAGTAAATATAGGTGCAGGTACTATTACTTGTAATTATGATGGAATAAAAAAAAGTAAGACAAATATTAAGGACAAAGTGTTTATTGGTTCTAATTCTTCACTTGTTGCTCCAGTTACAATTGAAAAAGAGAGTATAGTAGGAGCAGGGTCAGTTATAACCAAAAATGTTCAAAAAAAAAGTTTGGCATTAACAAGACCGCCACAATTAGAAGTTAAAAATTATAAAAGAAAGAAAAAATAATAGATGTGTGGAATAATCGGAATATCTAGTCACAAGCCTGTATCATCTAATATAATTAACTCTTTAAAAAAATTAGAGTATCGAGGTTATGACTCTGCTGGTATAGCTACACTTTCTGATGGAGAAATTAACGAGGTTAAGTTACAGGGCAGAGTAGATAATTTAGAAAATAATTTTGATTTAAAAAATCTGAGAGGGAATATAGGGATTGGGCATGTTAGATGGGCTACTCACGGAATTCCTAATAGTGTGAATGCCCACCCACATTCATCTCATAATGTTTCGGTTGTTCATAATGGAATTATCGAAAACTCCACAATATTAAAAAAACATTTAATTAATAAAGGTCATAGCTTTAAATCCCAGACAGACTCAGAGGTAATTGTTCATTTGATAACCGAAAATTTGAAAACCTCAGAATTAGAAAAAGCTATTACAAAAACTTTAAAACAGCTCCATGGTAGTTTTGCTCTTGGAATTGTTTTTAAAGATATGCCAGATTTAATAGTTGGTGCTCGAAGAGGATCTCCTTTAGCTGTTGGTTATGGTCCAAATGAAAACTATTTAGGATCTGATTCTTATGCTTTGAAATCAATGACAAATAAAATCACATACCTTGATGATGGTGAATTTTGTGTTGTTAAAAAAGATCAAGTTCTTTTTTTCAATGAGGAAGGGAAAAAAGTAAATAAAAAAATATTAGAATTATCATCAGATGAAGCAAGTTATGGCAAAGGTGATTTTAAACATTTTATGGCAAAAGAAATTGAAGAACAACCAACAACAATTAAAACTGGAATTAAAGAATATATAGATAATGTAAATAATGATATAAATATATTCAATTTTCCATGGAAAATTGTGGATATTAAATCAATAACCTTAGTGGGATGTGGAACTGCATACCATTCTTGTTTGATGGCAAAATATTGGTTTGAAGAACTTACAACTTTAGATGTAAATATAGATATAGCATCAGAGTTTAGATATAGAAAAAATAGATTTAAAAAAGATAATTTGTATATTTTTGTTTCACAATCAGGCGAAACTGCTGATACTTATGCAGCTTTAGATCTTTGTAATAAAAATAATATGAAAACATGTGCAGTAGTAAACGTGATTGAGAGCTCTATTGCAAGAGATTCTAATTTTGTATTACCAATTCATTGTGGTCCTGAAATAGGAGTTGCATCAACCAAAGCATTCTTGGGACAAATTCTTGTTTTATACATATTAGCTTTAAAACTTGGTTCATTAAGAAATGAAATTGAAAAAAGAAAGTATCAAGAAAAGATTAAAGATTTAAAAAATTTGCCAGGACTAATTGAAAAAACATTATTACATGACAATGATATTCAAGCAATATCCTCAACTTTTAATGAAGCTAAAGGTTCTATGTTTTTAGGCAGAGGTTTTTCTTACCCTATAGCTTTAGAGGGTGCTTTAAAATTAAAAGAACTTTCATATGTTCATGCAGAAGGATATCCAGCTGGTGAAATGAAACATGGGCCATTAGCTTTAATTGAAGAAGGTATGCCTGTAGTAGTTTTGGCTCCTAGAGATAATTATTACAAAAAAACAATTTCAAATATGCAAGAAGTTATTGCCAGAGGAGCAAAGGTGTTATTAATAACCAACAAAAGTAAAGATGAAATTGTCTCTGAAAATATTTGGGAAACTATTGAAGTTGAAAATACAAATGATGACTTGCTTCCATTTCTTTTGACTATTCCACTTCAAAAACTTGCGTATTACTCAGCTCTTAAGAAAGGTTATGACATCGATAAGCCAAGAAATTTGGCTAAATCTGTCACTGTTGAATAAACCTAAAACTCTGTTAAAACACTTTCAGGTTGAACATGAAAAGTTGGAAAAAAAATAGTTGGAGAAAATATCCAGTTAAACACATACCTGAGTATCCAGATAAAAAAGAATTGGACAAGGTATTAGATAAAATTGGAACATTTCCTCCACTAGTCTTTGCAGGTGAAACAAGACATCTTAAAAGTCAGTTAGCTGAAGTTGTAGATGGTAAAGCATTTTTACTTCAAGGTGGAGACTGTGCTGAAAGTTTCGCAGAATTTAACCCAGATAATATAAGAGACACATTTAAACTTATGTTGCAAATGTCATTAGTTTTGACTTATTCGGCATCCTTACCAGTAGTAAAAGTTGGTAGAATAGCTGGACAGTTTTCAAAACCCAGAAGTGCTCCAACGGAAATTAAAGATGGCCAAGAACTACCAAGCTACTTAGGTGATAATATAAATGCAATGGAATTTACAGAAAAAGCAAGAATTCCAGATCCTAAAAGGTTGTTTAAAGCTTACTCACAATCCGCTGCAACTCTTAATCTTATTAGAGCTTTCTCAAAAGGAGGTTTTGCAGATTTAAACAAAGTCCACCTATGGAATTTAGATTATATTAAACAAAGTCCACAAGCTAAAAAATTCAAGGATCTAGAAGATAAAATTGCTGATGCTATTGCTTTTATGAGAGCATGTGGAATTACTTCAGATTTTAATAATAGATTGTACACAGTAAATTTTTGGACATCACATGAAGCTTTATTATTACCTTTCGAGGAGTCAATGACTAGAACAGATTCTACCACTGGTGAAAATCATGATACTTCAGCTCATTTTGTTTGGATTGGAGATAGAACTAGACAATTAGATGGTGGTCATGTTGAATTTTGCAGAGGTATAGAAAATCCAATTGGAATTAAATGTGGACCAACTTTAAAAGCTGATGATTTAATTAATCTTTGTAATAGAATTAATCCAAAAAATGAAAAGGGTAAAATTACTTTAATATCAAGATTTGGAGCAGACAATGTATCAAAATTTTTACCAAAATTAATTAGAGCAATAAAAAAAGAGGGATTAAATGTGATTTGGTCGTGTGATCCTTGTCATGGAAATACAATCAAAGCAGCAACAGGTTTCAAAACAAGACCATTCAACAGTGTTTTAAAAGAAGTAAAAGAGGTTTTTGCATGCCATCAAAGTGAGGGAAGTTATGCAGGCGGTCTGCATATCGAATTAACTGGTCAAGATGTAACTGAATGTATAGGAGGTGCTCAAAAAATATCTGAAAAAGATTTATCTTCTAGATACCACACTCACTGTGATCCAAGACTTAATGGAAATCAAGCTTTAGAATTAGCATTTTTAATATCAGATGAGATTAAAAAGAATAGCTCGTATTCAAAAAATGCAGACAGAGCGGCATCTTAATACATTGTAAAATTATTAATAATAAATAACATCTAATTATGACACCTTCAGAAAAAGTTAAATTTATTTCTAATTGGATCAAAAACTATGTAGATAATATGCCAACAAAGGCTGAGTCGTTAGTAATAGGAATTTCCGGAGGAATTGACTCATCAGTATCAAGTACACTTAGTGCCATGACTGGAATAAAAACTATTGTTTTATCTATGCCAATCAAACAGAAATCACATCAACATGATTTAAGTATAAAGCATCAAGAATGGTTAATAAAAAATTTCAAAAATGTTGAAGCGCATACAATTAATTTAGACGAGTTATTTTTAGCATTTAATGCAAGCTTATCAAAATTTGATAATGAACATGGTATGGCTAATTCAAGAGCCAGACTAAGAATGACCACTCTTTATCAGGTAGCAGCGGCAAATAAAGGAATTGTTGTAGGAACTGGGAACAAAGTTGAGGATTTTGGTGTTGGATTTTATACTAAATATGGTGATGGTGGAGTTGATATTTCACCAATAGCTGATTGTAATAAAACCCAAGTCTGGGAATTAGGAAAAGAACTTGGAATTTTAAAAGATATTATCGATGCACCTCCGACTGACGGATTATGGGATGATGGTAGAACTGATGAAGGTCAGCTTGGATTAAAATATAATGAATTAGAAGAAGCTATGGAGAATCCAAATTCTCCGAATCGTGTTAAATACGAAAATATTAGAAAACAAAATATGCATAAAATGGAGCCAATTCCTGTATGCATAATTCCAAATTAATCAAATAGATTCACAAATCTATAATTTAAGTATATTTGTTCAGCTATGAGTTTTGATATTTTTTTAACAAATAATCTTACTAACAAAAAAGAAAAATTTATTCCTCAAGATAAAAATAACGTAAGAATGTATGTTTGTGGCCCAACTGTTTATGATGATCCGCATATTGGTAATGCTAGACCAGTTGTTGTATTTGATATTCTTTTCAAAGTTTTAAAAAATGAATATACAAATGTAACCTATGTGAGAAATATTACCGATGTTGATGATAAAATAATAAAATCATCAAATGAAAATAACATTTCTATCTCAGATCTTACAAACAAAATTACTAAAAACTTTAACGAAGATTGTATTTATCTAAATTGTGAAAAACCAAATCATGAGCCTAAAGCAACTGAACATATTTCTGAGATGATTGAAATGATCTCTGAATTAATTAAAAAAGGATTTGCATATGAAAATAAGAAGCATGTTTATTTCGAGGTAAAAAAATTTGAGGATTATGGTCAATTATCAAATAAAAATTTAAATGAATTGGTTGCAGGATCAAGAATTGAAGTAAGTGATAATAAAAAAAATCCTGAAGATTTTGTTCTATGGAAACCATCAGAGTCAGATGAGCCATCATGGGACTCTCCCTGGGGAAAAGGAAGACCTGGTTGGCATTTAGAATGTTCAGCAATGTCTAAAAAATATTTAGGAAAAGAATTTGATATTCATGGAGGAGGTGTTGATTTGTTATTTCCTCACCATGAAAATGAAATAGCTCAATCAAGATGTGCAAATGGTAGTAAGGTATTTGCTAATTATTGGTTGCATAATGCTTTTATCACAATGTCCAATGAAAAAATGGCAAAATCTCAAGGTAATATTTTAAAAATTAAAGATTTTAGAGATAATAAAAGTGGTCAAGTTTTAAGATTGGCTTTAATGAGTGCACATTATCGACAGCCACTCGACTGGAATGATAAACTTTTAGAAGATTGTGAAAACACAATTAGTAAATGGTATAATGTTTATTTAAACGTTGAAATAAAACCTAAAATTTCAAACGAAATTCTTAAACCTCTTCTTGATGATTTAAACACACCAGGTTATATCGCTAATTTACATAAATTATATGAGAAAGCATCAAAAGGTTCTGATGAAGATAAAAGACTGTTTATTTCCGCATGTAATTTTATCGGATTATTGAATGAAACCAAAGAGGATTGGCTAAAATTTAAGAAAAGTAAGCTATCAATTTCTGAAAATGAAATTTTAATTAAAATAAACCAGAGAAATGAGGCAAGAGTTAATAAAAATTATAATGAAGCTGATAAAATAAGAGATGAGCTTTTAGACAAAGGTGTTTTAATAGAAGATAAAGATGGTAAAACCGTCTGGAAATTTAAATGAGTAAAGATCGGTTATATATTTTTGACACAACATTACGTGATGGAGCACAGACTCAAGGTGTAGATTTTTCAATAGATGATAAAGAAAAGATATCGACCTCTCTAGATACTTTAGGAGTTGATTATATAGAAGGAGGATGGCCTGGGGCAAATCCTACAGATACTGAATTTTTTAATAAGGATCATAACTTTAAATCAGCAAAATTAACTGCGTTTGGCATGACAAAAAAAAATGAACATAGCGCTGAGAATGATCCAATGTTATCTTCATTATTAAATTCAAAAAGTTCATCGGTATGTTTATTTGGTAAATCATGGGATTTTCAAGTAGATATTGCTCTTGGTATTTCAAATGATGAAAATCTCTCAAATATCAGCGAAAGTGCAAAACATATAGTAAAATCTGGTAAAGAATTCATGTTTGATGCAGAACATTTCTTTGATGGGTACAAATCAAATCCTGAATATGCAATCTCTTGTTTAAAAGCTGCCTATGATAATGGTGCTAGATGGATTATTTTATGTGATACTAATGGTGGAACACTTCCTCATGAAGTATCTAAAATTATTAAAGAAGTTATTAAATATATTCCTGGTGAAAATTTGGGAATACATGCTCATAATGATACTGAAAATGCAGTAGCTAACAGTTTAGTTGCTGTCCAAGCAGGAGTTAGACAAGTTCAAGGTACCCTAAATGGGTTAGGAGAGAGATGCGGAAATGCAAATTTAGTTTCACTAATTCCAACATTTTTTTTAAAAAAAGATTTTTATAAAAATTATGAACTAAATATCAAACGTGAGAATTTGAAAAAACTAACTCAATGCTCAAGATTATTAGATGAACTATTAAACAGAAAACCAAACAAACATCTTCCATATGTCGGTGCCTCTGCTTTTTCACATAAAGGAGGCATGCATGTTTCTGCTGTTCAAAAAGATCCAAAAACTTATGAACATGTTAATCCTGAGGAAGTTGGAAATTCAAGAAATATAATTGTTTCAGATCAGTCTGGACAATCAAACATAATGTCTAGATTAAACCTTATAGGAATAAATGTTAAAAAAAGTGATCCTAAAATTAAAAAACTTTTAGAAGAGGTAAAAGATCGAGAATTTATTGGTTATAGCTATGATGGTGCTGATGCATCCTTTGAGTTGTTAGCTCGAAGATTAATGGGTGAAATACCAAGGTATATTTCAATTAATGAATATGATGTTTCAGTAAAGAAAGATAATGCAGGAGAAATTGTTTCATATGCAAAAGCACAATTAGAAGTAGACGGGAACAAAATTTTGTGTGAAGGAAAAGGTAATGGACCTGTTAATGCTTTAGATAATGCTATTAGAAAGAATGTTAATAAGCTTGCTAAGTATTCAGAATATTTAAAAGATTTAAGACTTGTTGATTATAAAGTTAGAATTTTAAATACAGGAACAGAAGCTGTAACAAGAGTTAGTATTGAAAGTACAGACTCGAAAGGTGTTAACTGGTTTACTATTGGAGTATCACCAAATATCATTGATGCTTCTTTTAAAGCTCTAGTTGATAGTTTAGATTATAAGCTATTCAAAGACAAAGCCCCTGGAAGTTTGTAAGAATGAAAATTAAAAAATTTTCTGAAAAACCATCTGACATAAAAAGTAGAATAGGCGCTAAACCAATAATTTGTTATCCAAACACCAATATTGAAGAGAAAAATTTAAATATTTTACATTCTGCTCGAAAACACTTGGTTAAAAAGCATGAAGTTATAATACCTCCAAGAGATGCAAAAACATTTGAAGTAAAATATGGTGAATTTTTTAGAATCGAGAGTGTAGAAGGGCCCCAGGTAGGAGATTTAAATTTATTTAATTTAAATAACTTAGAAGAAAAATTTTATTCAGGAAAAACAAGAGCTCTCTTTGGCACACATCTTTCAGTGGGTGATCAAATGTTTAGTAGTTTTCCCTATCTTAGATCTTTAGCAACAATAACTTGGGATACATTAGATTGGTATGATTATGATAAAGATGGTGGATCAGTTCATGATGTAATTGGTACAAGATGTGATCCTTATACATCAAAACTTTTGACCGATAACGATTATCATTATTGCTGTCATTCAAATTTAACAAGAGCTTTGGTTAAAGAAAAAAATGTTCAATTAGACCATGCAGAAAAAATAATTCATGATGTATTAAATGTTTTTATGTTAACTGGATTTACCAATGATACTAAACAATACTTTATGAAAGCTAGTCCTGTAAGACCTGGTGATTATTTAGAATTTTTTGCTGAAACAGATTTATTGGGTGCACTTTCTGCTTGTCCAGGTGGTGATTGTGGATCTGAACACTCATCTGATCTAGCAAAATGTTATCCTTTAAAAGTTTCTATTTGGAAAGTAGATCAGAAATATTTAAATGATATCAAGCCATCAGCTATTTCTAATTACAACAGAAATCATGGCATAGATTAATGTCTGTTAATAATATTTCTTTCATTTTACACAAACCTCAACTCTCAGAAAATATTGGAGCATGTGCAAGGGGTATGAAAAATTTTAATTTTAATAAACTTATTGTTATTGATCCTAGACCAACATTTCCAAATGATAAAATTTTAGCAACCTCAGTAGGAGCAAAAAATATAATTAAGAAAGCAAAGAATTTTGAAAATTTAGAAAATTCTTTGAAAAATATTGATATTGTAATCGCAACATCAGCTCGATTTAGAAATAAAAATATTAAACATATTCAGTTAGAAGATTTAAAAAAAATTAACTATAGAAAAAAAATAGCTTTTTTATTTGGTTCAGAAGCATCAGGTTTATCAAATAATGAAATAAGCTACGCTAATTATACTCTTCAAATTGCAACTAATCCTGATTTTAAGTCATTAAATCTATCTCATAGCTTAATAATTATTGCTCAATATCTATCAAGCATAATTAATTCAAAAGTTTTTTCTTTTAAGAAATCAAATAAAGTTAAATCAGCGTCTAAAAAGGAGATAGTTGCAATGGCGAAACTTTGTATACAGAATCTTGAAGAGATTAATTTTTTTAAATCAAAAGAGAAGAAACCGATAATGCTCGAAAACCTGAGGAATATTTTTTATAGGATGGAATTATCAACGAAAGAAACACGTATTTTATCAGGAGTATTTGCAAGTTTAGGTAAAAAACGTTGATTGACAAAATGATGAGTAAGTTTATAAAGCCCATTATTAAATGACAAAAAGATTAAACTCTAAACATAAAGTAGACAGAAGATTAAAAGTTAACCTTTGGGGTAGACCTAAAAGTCCTTTTAATACCAGAGCTTATGGACCAGGACAACATGGTCAAACAAAAACATCAAAGCCCTCTGATTATGGAATACAGCTTCAAGCGAAACAAAAATTAAAAGCCTATTATGGTAATATTAACGAAAGACAATTTAGAAATATATACAAGAAAGCAGTAATGCTTAAAGGTGATACTGGTGAAAACTTAATTGGCCTTCTTGAAAGAAGATTAGATGCTGTGATTTATAGAGCAAAATTTGCAACAACAATTTTTTCAGCTAGACAATTAATCAATCATGGCCATGTGAAGGTAAATAGTAAAAAAGTAAATATTGGAAGTTATTTGGTTAAAGAAGAAGATTCAATCGAAATAAGAGATAAATCAAAACAACTTGCAATAATCGATATTGCTCTTGCAAATAAAGAAAGAGAAACTCCAGAATATATTCAGATGGATGAAAAAAATAAAAAATTAAAATTTGTTAGAGTGCCAAAATTTGAAGAAGTTCCATATCCAATTGTTATGGAGCCTAATCTAGTAATTGAATATTATTCTAGATAATTAGCTTTTAGCCTTAAAATTTATATTTTTGCTTTCAAAAAGTTTTGCTAATTCACCACTTTCATACATCTCTTTAACAATGTCACACCCACCTATAAATTCATTTTTAACATAAAGTTGTGGGATGGTTGGCCAATCACTAAAAACTTTGATCCCCTCTCTTAAGTTTTGATTTTCTAAAACATTTATACCCTTAAAATTTACTTCTAGGATTTTTAAAATATTTGAAGTAGCCATTGAAAACCCGCATTGTGGAGCTTCAGGCGTGCCTTTCATAAACAAGCATACTTCGTTGTTTTCAATTTCATTTTTTATTAAATCATTTGTTTGTTGATCCATTTAACTCTCCTTTGTTTTAATTGCTAATGCATGTAGTTCGTTTCCCATTCTACCCTTTAATGAGTTATAAACCATTTTATGTTGCTCAATCTTACTTTTTCCAGAAAATTGCGAAGAGGTTACTGTTGCTGAGTAGTGATTTCCATCACCAGCCAAATCTTGTATTTCAACAATTGCATCTGGCATAGCTTCTTTTATAAAATTCTCAATTTCTTTTAAATTCATTGCCATTATTTACTCATATAATTTTCTAACCAACTTTTATTAGAAGTTGATAATTCGTCAATTGTAACTTTTGTCTTATCATTAATATATAATTCATTTTCAGTAATTACACCAAGTTCATCAAAATGGACTGCATTTTTGTTCAATATATCAGCTACTTTTTTAAAATGTTTTTTGTTTATTTCTATAATATATCTGCCTTGATCTTCAGCAAAAAGATATTCTAATTCATTAATTAAATATTTGGGTTTTTTAATATTTATTCCCTTTTTCCCTTTAATACACATTTTAGCCACTGCAGTAATTAAGCCACCCAAAGAAACATCATGTGCACTTTTAATTAAATTATTATCAATCAATTTAAGCAATGTTTCTCCATTATTTTTTTCATTAAATAAATTTACTTCAGGTGGAGGTCCATTTTTTTCGTCTAAAATAATTCTTGCAAATAAACTTTGATCAATATGTCCTTCAGTTTTTCCAATTACTAAAACTAAATTTTCAACTTCTTTAAACTCCATAGAGATCATATTCTTATAATTTTTGATTAACCCAACTCCACCAATTGCAGGTGTTGGTTTTATACCTTGATCTTTTGTTTGGTTATAGAAAGATACATTTCCAGAAACTACTGGGAACTTTAAATAATCGCTTGCTTCACCAATTCCCTGAACGCATTCAACAAACTCTCCCATGTTTTTTTCATTTTCAGGACTACCAAAATTTAAACAATTGGTTATAGCAATAGGTTTTGCACCAACAGATATAAGATTTCTAAAACTTTCACAAACCACTTGTTTTCCGCCAGTTAAAGGATGAGCCCAGCAATATACCGCAGAAGAGTCTACCGATGCAGCCACTGCTTTATCTGTTCCGTGAACTCTTACAACACCTGCGTCTCCACCAGGTTTCTGTATAGTATCTCCCATTACAGTATGATCATATTGTTCCCAAATCCATTGTTTGCTGCATACATTTGGATTAGCTAAAATTTTCTTTAACACATCAATAATTTTTAAATGTTTTATGTCTTCTTTTTTAATTCTATTCTTTTTTGGAAGTTTTGTTTTCTTCCATTTACGATCATACATAGGAGAGTTTTCAACCAAGGTATTGACAGGAATATCTGCAACTTTTTCTTTATCAAAATAAAGCTCTATTTTTTTTGTCTTTGTAGTTTTTCCAATTACTGCAAAATCTAAATTCCATTTATCAAATATTTTTTTTGCGTGTTCTTCTTTGCCGTTTTCTAAAACAATCAACATCCTTTCTTGGCTCTCAGAAAGCATAATTTCATAAGGTGTCATCTTAGTTTCTCTACAAGGTACTTTGTTTAAATTAATTTCTATTCCAAGGTTTCCTTTTGAGGCCATTTCAATACTCGAAGAAGTTAATCCAGCAGCACCCATATCTTGAATGGCTATAATGGAGTCTCCAGCCATCAGTTCTAAACAAGCTTCAAGTAAAAGTTTTTCAGTAAATGGATCACCCACTTGAACTGTTGGTTTCTTTTCTTCGATTTTTTCATCAAAACTTGCTGAAGCCATACTTGCACCATGTATTCCGTCTCTTCCAGTTTTAGATCCAACATAAATAACTGGTTTATTTAAACCTGCAGCTTTAGAGTAAAAAATTTTATCTTTTTTGACCAATCCTAATGTCATAGCGTTAACTAAAATATTTCCATTATACGAACTGTCAAAACTTGTTTGACCAGCAATTGTAGGAACTCCCATACAATTTCCATAACCACCTATTCCATGAACGACACCTCTTAATAAATTTTTAGTTTTTTTATGTTGTGGTGATCCAAAATGGATAGAATTTAAATTTGCTATTGGTCTGGCACCCATCGTAAAAACATCTCTCATTATTCCTCCAACACCAGTTGCAGCACCTTGATAAGGTTCAATAAAAGAAGGGTGATTGTGGCTTTCTATTTTAAAAACTATTGCATCATTATCCTCGATATCAATAACACCAGCATTTTCTCCTGGACCTTGTATAACTTTCTTTCCTTTAGTAGGAAGTTTTTTTAAATGTAATCTTGATGATTTATAAGAGCAATGTTCATTCCACATTGCAGAAAAAATTCCTAGTTCTGTGATATTTGGAGTTCTTTTTAATAGCTCACAAATTTTAATGTATTCATCTTTTTTTAAACCGTGATCTATTGCAACTTGTTCGTTTACAATCATTTTAAGTTGTTTATTAGGTTTTTAAAAAATAATGATCCATCCTCGCCAGATAGAGATTTATCAATCATTCTTTCAGGGTGGGGCATCATTCCTAGAACATTTTTTTCTTTATTAAATATACCAGCAATATTTTTTATGGATCCATTAGGATTAAATTGATCTTCTATTTTTCCATTTTCATCACAATAATTAATAGCTATTTGATTATTATCATCAATTTCTTTTAATTGATCGTTAGTACAAAAATAGTTTCCTTCGTTATGAGCAATGTGAAACTCTAAAACTTCATTATTAACATTTTTAAAATATTTGTTTTGTTTATTGTTAATTTTTACAAAAACGTTTTTACATATAAATTCTAAATATTTATTTCTAAGTAGCACACCTGGAACCAAACCTGTTTCAACTAATATTTGAAAACCATTACAAATACCCATGACCATACCACCTGAATTTGCAAAATTAATTACTGATTGCATTATTTTTGATTTAGATGCCATACTTCCACATCTCAAGTAATCACCATATGAGAATCCACCTGGCAATACAACTAAATCACTTTTTGGTAATTCAGCATCTGCATGCCAAACCATTTTATTTTTAAATCCAAATTTCCTCAAAGCAACGTCCATGTCTCTATCACAATTTGAGCCAGGAAAAGTAATAACTGATGATTTCATTAATTACTTTGGATCAATAATTTTATAATTTTCAATTACAAGATTTGCCAAAAGTTTTTTACACATCTCTTCAACTTTTGCTTTTGCTTTATCGTTATCAGTTTCTTTAATATCTATTTCAAAATATTTACCCTGCCTAACTTCATTAACATCATTAAAACCCATTCCATCAAGGGTTTGATGAATAACTTTTCCTTGTGGATCAAGTACATCTTTTTTAAGAGTGATGATTACAGAAATTTTCATTTTTTCTTTCTTTTAACTGAAGATAATTTGGTTACATTTACCGCTGAAACGTTAGATTGTTCATGAAGTATACCCAGTCTTTTAGCAACCTCTGTATAGGCTGGAATTAAATCACCTAGATCTTTTCTAAATCGATCTTTGTCTAATTTTTTTTCTGTAATACTGTCCCACAATCTGCATGTATCTGGACTAATTTCATCAGCTAAAATAACTTCATTTTTGCCATCAATTTTAATTCTTCCAAATTCTAATTTAAAATCTATAAGTTTAATTCCAACACCTCTAAACATTCCAATCATAAAATCATTAATTCTTAAAATCATTTTTTTAACTTCATCTATTTCTGTTTTTGATGCCCAATCAAATGCTAGAATATGTTCTTCAGATATTAATGGATCACCAAGTTTGTCATCCTTTAAGCAGTATTCAATTAAAGGTTCTTTTAAAACTGTTCCGTCTTCAATACCTAATCTTTTAGTAATTGAACCCGTTGCAACATTTCTCACAATGAATTCAATTGGAATTATTTCAACAAGCTTTATAATTTGCTCACGCATATTTAATCTTTTAACTAAGTGATTTTTGATACCTATTTGAGAGAGGTTAGAGAGAATATGTTCTGATATTCTATTGTTTAGAACTCCTTTACCCTCAATTGTAGTTTTTTTTTGATTATTAAATGCAGTTGCATCATCTTTAAAATATTGAATAACTAAGTTTTTATCATTTGTTGCATAAATGATTTTAGCTTTTCCTTCGTATAATTTTTTACCTTTTTTCATTATTTAAAAACTCTTCTAAAGATAAAATTTACATTTTTAAAGTGTTTGGAATAACTAAATATAGACTTTAGTTTTTTTGGTGGAATTTTACTTATTATAAATTTATCAGATGAAATCATTTCAATTAAATTTAAATTTTTTTCAAAACATTTTTTTGCATAAGACTGTACTATTTTGTATGATTTTTCTCTGCTCAATCCTGTTTTAGTTAACTCCAACATAACTTCTTGAGAAAAAATTAAACCTTTTGTTAAATTTAGGTTTTCAATCATTTTTTTAGGATAGACAATCATATTATCTAAAATGTTTGTAAGCCTAACCAATGCAAAATCAGTAGTTATATTAGCATCTGGTCCAATATTTCTCTCCACACTTGAGTGAGAAATATCTCTTTCATGCCAAAGAGCAATGTTTTCAAGAGCTGGTATAACTGCACTTCTAACCATCCTAGCTAAGCCTGTTAAATTTTCGCTTAAGATTGGGTTTTTTTTATGAGGCATTGCAGATGATCCTTTTTGATTTTTAGAGAAATATTCTTGAAGCTCATAAACCTCAGTTCTTTGTAAATGCCTAATTTCAACCGCTACTCTTTCAATAGATCCTGCAATAATTCCTAATACAGAAAAATAAAAAGCGTGCCTATCTCTTGGAATTATTTGTGTGGATATTGGTTCAACTTTTAAACCTAATTTTTTTGCTACGTGTTTTTCAACACTTGGATTAATGTTAGCAAATGTACCAACAGCACCAGAAATTGCACATGTAGAAACTTCATCAATAGCATCTTTAAGTCTTTTTCTATTTCTTTTAAATTCTTCGTAAAATGAAGCTAATTTTAATCCAAAAGTTATTGGCTCAGCATGGATACCATGGCTTCTTCCCATGCATGGCGTAAATTTATATTTTTTTGCCTGTCTTTTTAAAACTTTTAAAATTTTATCAATATTTTTTAAAATAATTTTACCTGATTGCACCATTTGAATGTTAAAACTAGTGTCTAAAACATCAGACGAAGTCATGCCCTGGTGAAGATATCTTGCTTTAATTCCAGCTTTTTCAGTAACAGAGGTTAGAAATGCTATTACATCATGTTTAACTTCAGATTCTATTTTGTGAATTCTACTTACATTAATTCTAGCTTTTTTCTTTACAACTGAAGCAACTCCTTTTGGAATTTGACCAAGTTTTTCCATTGCTTCTGCTGCAGCAATTTCAACATCAAGCCAGATTTTATATTTATTTTCCTCAGACCAAATATTAGTTAATTCTTTTCGAGAGTATCTTTTAATCATTAATTATAAGTATGGGGGCTTTAAATAACCTTTAACAGATTCTGTAAAGATTTCATAACCATTTTCAGTAATTCCTAACGTATGTTCAAATTGTGCAGATAAAGATTTATCTTTTGTAACAGCTGTCCAACCATCATTCAACATTTTAACATCATATTTGCCTGCATTAATCATTGGCTCAATGGTAAATGTCATTCCAGGTCTTAACTCCATACCTGAATTTTTATTTCCATAATGCAAAATATTTGGTGGTTCATGAAAAGTTGTACTAATTCCATGACCACAAAAATCTCTAACAACTGAAAAACCATTTTTTTCTACAAAAGTTTGAATTTCGTAACCAATATCACCAAGTTTAATTCCAGGTTTTAAAATTTTTATAGCTCTCATCATGGACTCGTATGTTACTTCAATAAGATTATTTAATTTTACAGGAGTTTTTCCAATACAAAACATTCTACTCGTATCACCATAATGATCATCAACAATTGCTGTTACATCAACATTTACAGCATCACCTTCTTGTAAAATTCTATCAGAAGGTATTCCATGACATATCACATGGTTTAAAGATGTGCATAAAGATTTTGTAAACCCCCTATAGTAAAGTGGAGCAGAGTAGCCACCATTGTCTCTAATAAATTCGTATCCGAGTTTATCTATATGATTAGTGGATACACCTTCTTTAATATTTTCAGTTAACATGTCTAAAGTTCTTGCAGCCAAGTTTCCTGCTATTCTCATTTTTTCAAATTTTTCTTTATAATTATTCATCTATAATTTTTAGTTTTTTATCTATAAAAATTTTTTTTGAACTTATATCACATTTATATGCTAAAAAATTTACACCAGCCTTTTTAGCTATTAAATAAGTCTTATAATATTCTTCGTCTATATCTTTAGCTATTTTAAAATATTTCATATTTTGGATTTGAACTAAAAATATTAAGTAGGTTTTATAACTTTTTTTTATGGCATCAATAAGGGTTAATAAATGCTTAATTCCTCTTGCTG
>CACJYE010000008.1 GCA_902597555.1 uncultured Pelagibacteraceae bacterium | reverse complement strand
ATTATTATAAGTATTATTCTTAATTGTTCATCCATTATAAAATATTTTTATTTTTCAAAATTATACTTGGATTTTTTAAATCTTTTTTCCCATACAAAATTTCATTTCCTTCAAAATCAGTTACAGTTCCACCTGCATGTTCTAAAATTGCATGACCAGCTGCTATATCCCATTCATATGCTCTAGGTTCAGCGACATAGCCATCATATTCACCAGCAGCAACGACACAGAATTTCAAAGAACTTTTCATTCTAATATTCTCTTTTACTCCCAAATCATCATAAATTTTTTGAATTTCAGGTTTAATTTTAGTTGAGTATGAAATAAATTTTAAATTTTCTATTTTCCTAGCCGGTAAATTACTTAAGTTTATTTTTTCACCGTTGCTAAGCTCAAAAGCGTTACCTTTTTCATATGAGTAAAACATTCTTTTTTTTGCAGGAGCATTTATTAATCCTGCAACAGGCTTGTTGTTTATGATTAAACCAGCATTAATGGTAAATTCCTCTAAATTATTAATGTAATCATAAGTCCCATCTATAGGGTCAACTAGCCAGAAATCTTTTAAATTTTCAATATCTTTATTTTCAGATGTCTCCTCTGAAATTATAGGTAAATTTGGAGTAATCTCAGAAATTTTTTTTGATATAAGTTTGTTTACCTCTAAATCACCATTACTAACTGGTGTATTGTCTGATTTTATTTTTTTTATCAACCCCTCTTTTCTTAACTGTATAGCCAAATCTCCAGCTTCTAAAAAATTTTTAATTAAACTTTCAACAATCTCTTTTAAGTCCACCTTCATTTTCCTAGTTTTTTTAAATTAACATTTTTAGCATTAATTACTTTCTTTCCAACATTTTCAAAATTTACTGTCACTTTGTCGTTAATTATAGATTGCACTTGCCCAATACCCCATTCTTTTTTTTGAGGATTAGTGACTTTGTCACCTGGTTCATAGTCTAAAATCATTTAATTTAACTTATATTGTAAATAAGTATAAATACCACCTTATGAATAAAATTTTAAATTCTATTGGTTTAGATAAGAAACCATCAGATACTACCGTAGTTGTCGCAATGTCAGGTGGAGTAGATTCCTCCACTGTTGCAGGCATTATGAAAAAAGAGGGATATAAAGTGATCGGAATTACCCTGAAGCTTTATGACGTTGGCAAAGAAGTAGCAGCCTCAAAGCAGTGTTGTTCGGGTCAAGATATAATGGATGCTAAGCGTGTTGCACATAAATTAGGTATAGAACATAAAATTTTATATTATCAAGATAAGTTTAAGCAAGGTGTTATAGACAATTTTGTCGAGAGTTATTTAAAAGGAGAAACTCCAATTCCATGTGTTCAGTGTAATCAAACTGTTAAATTCAAAGATTTATTTGAAGTCTCAAAAGAGCTCAAAGCTGACGCATTAGTTACTGGTCATTATGTAAAAAGTATTACAGAAAACAAAACTACAAACATGTATAGAGCTATAGATGAAAATAGAGACCAAAGTTATTTTTTATTTAATACAACGAGAGAACAATTAGATTATTTAAGATTTCCATTAGGAGGAATGTTAAAAGATAAAACTAGAGAAATTGCAAAAAATTTAGATTTAAATGTTGCTGATAAACCTGATAGTCAAGATATATGTTTTGTTCCAAATGGAGATTATGCTTCTGTGATACAAAAGTTTAGACCAGACTCTTTTCAGAAAGGAAATATAAAAAATTTGGATGGTGATGTAATTGGTGTTCATGATGGAATTATTAATTTTACAATTGGTCAAAGAAAAGGAATTAAACTTTCAGATAAAGAAGCTCTTTATGTATTGAAAATAAATCCGGATAAAAATGAAATAATAGTAGGACCTAAAGAAAAACTTGGAAAAAAAACAATTTCTTTAAAGGAAATAAATTTATTAACTAACAAAGAGGATTTAGATCAAAATTTATTTGTTAAAGTTAGATCTACTGGAAGTCTTCTAGAAGCAAAAGTTGATCTTATAGATAACAATAATGCTAAAGTTAATTTAGCAATTCCTGAAGATGGCATTTCACCTGGTCAGGCATGTGTTTTTTATCGTAAAGACCAGTTTGGTCACAAAGTGCTTGGTGGTGGATGGATTAAAGAATAGTTGAAGAATTATTTTTTCTTATTTTTTCTTTTAGCTCTTCTTTTTTTAGACCCTTGTTTTCTTCGGCCTCTATGCTTTTTTGGGTAACTCATTTAAACCTATGTTAATTTTATTGACATTTTAGTGGGATATAGCATTGTCTTAATAACATATCAAATTTATTATGGGCAATTCTTTAAAGACTTTCCTCAAACACACTTCTAAAGATTTTCATAATCAGTCAGTTAATCCTCCTGTAGTTAGAGCCTCAACTATTATCTTTAAATCAATGCAGGATATTAAAAAAACTCAGAATAAATACTTAAAAGACCCAGTTAGTGGAAATTTTGATTATGGGAGACAGGGAACATCTACCACTTATGCATTGCAACAAATTTTAAAAAAAATTGAGGAATGTTATAAAGTTTATCTTACACCTACTGGTTTTGGTGCAATATTCCTTGGAGTATTAAGCGTTGTTAAACCTGATGATGAAATACTTGTTACAGACTCTGTATATTCTCCTTCAAGACTATTAACAGAAACATATCTAAAAAAATTTAATATTAGGGCTATATTTTATAATCCAAATGATTTGAACGACCTTAAAAGTAAAATTACAAAAAAAACAAAGCTTATTTTTGTTGAAAATCCTGGAAGTAACACTTTTGAATTTCAAGATTTATCTAAAATAGTTGCACTGGCAAAAAAAAATAAAATTTATACAGCAATAGATAACACTTGGGGAACACCTTATTTTTTAAAACCAATTAAATTAGGTTTTGATATGTCAATTGTTTCTGCAACAAAATATTATTCTGGGCATTCAGATGTAATGGGAGGTAGTTTAGCAATAAGTAAAAGAGTTTTTAAGTTGGTTGAACAAACGAGCAAGGTATCTGGTTTGAGACTAGGTCCAGATGATGCATATTTAATTCTTAGAGGAATTAGAACTTTAGATGTAAGATTAGACAAACATCAAGAAAATGCACTAAAAGTTTCAAAGTTTTTGTCAAAACAAAAAAAAATTATTAAAGTTTTCTACCCATATAAAAAAGGAAATCAAAATTATAAATTGTGGAAAAAATATTATTCTGGAGCATCGGGTTTATTAGGATTTAAAATAAAATCAAAAAATAAAAACTCAGTGTTAAAATTTGTTAATTCTTTAAAACTTTTTGGATATGGATTTAGTTGGGGAGGTTTTGAAAGTTTAGCACTTTATCAAACACACCAAGCACTGGGTAAGAGACAATTTACACATATAAATAAAGATGAACATATAATAAGGATGCATATAGGACTTGAAGATCCAAAAGAAATAATAAATGATATTAAACAAGCATTAAAATTTATTAAATGAGTACAGAAAGTTTTACTATAAGCAAAAAAGCATTAATCACTTTAATTGCTGCTTCTATAGTTGTAATAATTTCATTAGGAATAAGACAGACCTTTGGATTATTTTATTTTGACTTTAATACAGATTTAGATATTTCCATTTCTCATTTTGGTTTTGTTATGGGATTGCAGTTATTACTTTGGGGAGTATTTAGTCCGTTGTTTGGTGTACTAACTGATAAATACGGAGGAGCGGTTGCAATATTTATTGGCTTTGCTTTTTATTTAGTTGGGGTTTTGCTTTTTTATTCTGGCTATAATACGGGAGGTTATTTTACTTTAACTATAGGTGTGATGATTGGAATTGGCTTAGGTTCCACTGCAATAGGCATCCCAGTATCAGTGGTAGCTAAACATTTTCCAGCATCTAATAGAACTATTGCAACAGGAATTGTTACATGTGCAGGTTCATTTGGATATTTTGTATCACCTTTACTTGTAAGATATTCCTTAGTTGAAACAGGCTGGGAGAATACACTTTTATATTTTTCTCTTCTTTTAGGGCTAGGATTGTTGGTAGCTTTGTTTGTTAGTACTCCAAAAATACCTGTAGGAGTTAATCAAGATAATAATCAAACAGCAAGAGATGCTCTAAGAGAGGCATTTGCCAACAAAAGTTTTATTTATCTAACTTTAGGTTTTTTTGTTTGTGGTTGGCATATTGCTTTAGTAGCAACACACATTCCTACTTATATGGCCGACAAAGGTTTGCCTGACTGGACACCTGCAATGGTTTTAGCTTTGATTGGTGTATTTAATATGGCTGGTACGATTACCAGCGGTTATTTAGCAACAAGGTATAGTAAGAAAAAAATTTTAAGCGCTATTTATCTATTAAGAGGAGTTTCTATAATTTATTTTATTTTCTTACCACCAAGTATTTTTAACTCTGTAGTTTTTGGAGTTACTTTTGGTTTTTTATGGTTATCCACAGTTCCTCCAACAAATGGGATTGTTGCACATATATTTGGTACAAAATATGTTGGACTTTTATATGGAATTGTATTTGTAAGCCATCAAATTGGTTCTTTCCTAGGAGCATATCTAGGTGGTGTATTTTATGAATTAAACGGAAATTTTGATTATGCATGGTACGGATCTATCGCATTATCAATTTTTGCAGGTCTGATACATTTACCGATAATAGAGAAAGCAATTGAGAGAACTCAGCCAGCATAAATTTAAATTTAACCCTTATTTAGAGGATCTGTATCAATCAGATAAACCTTTAATCATTTATAAAGTAGATGATGGGTATAACATTTACACTGATTTTTCCAAAAAAATTGTTTTAACAAAAAAAAATATACATAATTTTCTTAATTCGTTGGAGAAAAAAAAATATAAGAAAGAAACAGATTTATATCTTGGATTTTTTGGTTATGAGATTTTATGCAATTTAATTGGTATTAATTTAAAAAAGAAAAAAAGGATAAATTTTTATAAAGGAATTTTTTATAAACCTGAGACTATAATTAAAATAAGAAAAGATATTAAAGTTATATCCAATATTAAAAAACAGAAATTCAATTATCAATTTAACAAAACCCAAATACTAAGCCCTTTTAAGATTAATATTTCGTATGCAAAATATAAAAAAATATTTGAATTTTTTTCAAAAAAAATAAGAGAAGGTGAGACTTATCAAATTAAAATTTGTACAAAATATAAGAACAAATCATTAATTAATCCTATTAATTTTTTTTGGAAATTAATGCGTGTTAATGCTTCTCCAGAGTCATTTATGATAAAAGATAAGGATTATTCAATAGTAAGTTGCTCTCCTGAAACATTAATAGATAAGAGAAAAAACAAAATAACAACTAAACCAATAGCTGGTACATTTAAGAAAAAATTATTATCTAATAAAAATATAGCTCTAAAATATTTTAAAAATAATGAGAAAGAAACCAAAGAACACAACATGATCGTTGATATGGAAAGAAGTGATCTATCAAAAATTTGTAAACCAGGAAGTGTTAAAATTATTAAAAAAAAATACGTTGAGGAATATAAGCATCTTTTTCATTATGTTACTTCAATAGGTGGAATAATAAATAAAAATATAAAATTGATTGATATCATCAAGGCAATGATGCCAGGAGGATCTGTAATTGGTTGCCCTAAAATTAGAACTTTAGAACTTTTAAATAACCAAGAAAAAGAAAGTAGAAATATTTTTACAGGAAGTTTTGGATTTATTAAATTTAATCAAGATATGAAGTTTAATATTATAATTAGATCTATATTAAATTATAAAAATCAATCGGAGATTTCTGCTGCATCTGGAGTTGTACTAGATAGTTCACCAAAGAAAGAGTTTAATGAAAATTTTATTAAAGCAAAATCTTTACTGGAGTTATTTAAATGATTTACATAATTGATCATCAAGACTCTTTTACCTGGAATGTTGTTCATCAATTTGCAAAATTTGATAAAGTAGTTTGCTCAAACTATTATGAAGTAAATGATAAATTACTTGATAAAAGTGATGTGATCGTTTTATCACCAGGACCTGGATCACCAAAGGATTATCCTGCCACTTCAAAAATTTATAAAAAATACAAAGGTAAGAAAAAAATTATTGGTATTTGTCTAGGTTATCAAATGATTTTGCATAATGAGGGTGGCAAAATCATAAAGCAAAAAAAAATTTATCATGGCTTTCAATCTAAAATAAAAACAAATAATCAAACTAAAATTTTTAAAAACAATCAACATTTCAAAGTTGGAAGATATCATTCATTAAAATTAATGGAGCCATTTAAATCTAATTCAATTAAAATAACTATGAGATGTTGTGAAACAAAAATACCAATGGGTCTTGAAGACAATCAAAATAAAATATATGGATTTCAATTTCATCCAGAATCTTTTTTAACAGAAAATGGCAACACTCTTATTAAAAAAATCTTATCGGCTTAGTGATCTTAAGGAGGTTCCTTTCAAAGATCTTTGGGGATCTAGAGGAGTATTTACTACGATGAGAATGTTTGGAAAACCTCCTAAGTTTATACTTTTAAAACCGCACATAGAAAATTTAATAAAATCTACAAAAAAATATGGAATAAGAAAAAAAAATTTAAAAAATATTATTAAAGATTTAATAGACAAAAATAAATTATATAAAAGTCCTGATACTTTATTCCGTATAGCGTTAAATAAAAAATTAATATCAGTCTCAATTAGAAAAAGACCAAAACCAAAAAGTAAATTTAATCTATTATTGTTTAAATATAAAAGAGTAGAGCCAAATTATAAAAATCTTTATTACAAAAAAATATTAGCAAAATTAAGTAAAGTTGACTCAACTAAATTTGATATTGCTCTTGTTTCAAATAATAATATTTTAGAAACTGGTACCTCAAATTTAGTTTTTGTGAAAAATGGAAAAATCTTTTCACCTAAAAAAAATTGTTATTTTGGAAATACAATTAAATATATTAATCAGAAAGTTAAAATTTTTTTTAAAAATATTTCAATTAACAATATTAAAGAATATGACGAAATAATTCTTATTGGATCGGGTAAAGGAGTAACATCAGTCTCAAAAATTGATGAACTTAATTGGAAGCGACGAAAATCAGATTGTTATACAAAATTAAATAAAATATATAATTCACTTTTGACAACATGAGAGATCCAAATAATCCATGTATATTTTGTATAATTAGAAAAGAGGAACTTATATTTGAAAATAAATTAGCTTATGCATCTTTAGATAGCTATCCAGTTTCAAAATTTCATATACTCATAGTTCCCAAAAGACATGTTGAAAATTATTTTCAACTAAGCCCTGAGGAAATTAATGCATGCAATGAATTAATTTTTAAAACTAAAGAGAATATTTTGAAAAAAGACTCAACGGTAAAGGCTTTAATTTAGGCACAAATGCAGGAAAAGTTGCAGGCCAATCAATAATGCATTGTCACATTCATTTAATACCTAGAAGAGAAGGGGATGTAGAGAATCCTCAAGGAGGTGTTAGATCAGTAATCCCTAACAAACAACACTACAAACGCAAAACCTGAGTTGTTATTAAAGACAAATTGACCAATACTTTTGGTTGAAGTCTTTAGATAACTAGATTAGAAAACTTTAAACTAATTCAAAATTATTTTAAGGGTATTAAAATGTTTACGACCAATCCTTTTTCAGTTTTAGCAGAGACAGTTCCATCTGTAGTTATGCAAGGCTTTGTTGTATTAATGATTTTATTGATAGTTACAGGCACTCTTTTAGACATAATTCATAAAAAGAATGTTAAATATTTTTTTGAAAATGCAAAAAAAGCAAAAAAAAATGCAACTAAAGAATTATCAACTAGTGAAAGAATTGCAGTGGTTTCAAAAACAATTGCGTACGATATTGGAACCACATCAGAACTAGGTGCAGGAAAAAGAAGATTGGCACATGTTCTTGGAATGTATGGAACTATTCTATTTTGGGTTGGATCTGTAGTTATGATATTTGCTTATTCATCAACAAATACAGAAACCCCAACTATATGGCCTATGATCTGGCATATTGGAGCTTTAATGACTGTCTTAGGTGGATCATGGTTTTGGTTCTTTTTAAGAGTTGATGTTTATTCTGAGGCTCAACCTTGGTATAGAATTATTAAAGCTGATTTATTTGTATTGGCATTGATTGCAACCTCTTTAACAGGATTTATCTGGTCATATCTTCAAAGTTTAAATTTAGAGGGTAGATGGGATGCTAATTTGTTTTTAATATTATTTGTAATTTCAAATTTTGTTTTATTTGGAGGAGTATATTGGTCAAAGTTTGCTCATATGTTTTATAAGCCTGGAGCAGCAATCCAAAAGAATTTAGCTGAAGCAGATGGTTCAAGAGACAATTTGCCTCCTCCTGCAGATGCGCCTGAGCAATTTGGTTTAGGTATAAAAAGAGAGAAACCTAAACACTATTAATTAGAATTAATTATGATAAAAACTACAGAGGAGAAAAAATAATTATGTCAACTTTTGTTTATATGACTAGATGTGATGGATGCGGTCATTGTGTAGATATTTGTCCGTCAGATATAATGCACATTGACGAAAATATAAGACGTGCAAAAAACATTGAGCCAAATTTTTGTTGGGAATGTTACTCTTGTGTCAAAGCTTGTCCTAATCATGCAATTGATGTTAGAGGATATGCTGATTTTGCTCCAATGGGTCATAGTGTTAGAGTAAGAAGAGAAGAAGAAAAAGGAACTATTTCTTGGAAAATTAAATTTAGAAATGGAACTGAAAAAAATTTTGTATCACCAATTACTACTAAACCATGGGGAAAGTTCATTCCAAAACTTGCAGACGGTGAAAAAATTAAACAGGGGGAATTAAATTCTCAAAGATTATATACTGAACCTGAAGGTTTAAATATTGATGGAGAACTTCCATCTGTCCCAAAAGAATCCTTTAAAAAAGGAGTTTATTATTAGTGGCTAAACATAAAACACATTACGAAGATTGCGATGTACTTGTAGTGGGCGGAGGTATGGCTGGAACTGGAGCTACCTTTGAGGCAAGACACTGGGGTAGAGATATGAAAATTATATGTGTTGAAAAAGCAAATATCGACCGAAGTGGAGCAGTTGCCCAAGGACTTTACGCAATTAACTGCTACATGGGAATGCAATGGGGTGAAAACCAACCAGAAGATCACGTTAGATACGCAAGAAATGATTTGATGGGAATGGTAAGAGAAGATTTAGGGTATGATATGGCTCGCCACGTAGATTCTACAGTTCATATGTTTGATGAATGGGGTTTGCCTATGATGAAGAATGAAGAAACTGGAAGATACCTAAGAGAAGGTAAATGGCAAATAATGATCCATGGTGAAAGTTATAAACCGATTGTTGCTGAGGCAGCAAAAAAATCTGCAGATAAAATTTATAACAGAATAATGATTACTCATCTTTTAATGGACGAGTCTCAAGAAAATAGAATTGGTGGAGCAGTTGGATTTAATATGAGAACTGGTGATTTTCATGTATTTAGAGCAAAGGCAGTAATTGTTGCTGCTGGTGGAGCCTCACACATTTTTAAACCAAGAGCAGTTGGAGAAGGAATGGGCAGAACTTGGTATGCCCCATGGAGTAATGGATCTGCATATGCATTACCTATTGCAGCAGGTGCGAAGATGACTCAAATGGAAAATAGAATTGTATTATGTAGATTTAAAGATGGGTATGGGCCAGTTGGAGCATATTTCCTTCATTTAAAAACATACACACAAAATGCAAATGGTGAAAACTACGAGAAAAAATGGTATGACCAAACTAAGGAGTTAGTTGGTGAGTACATTGATCATCATCCAACACCAACTTGTTTGAGAAATCACGCATTTATTCAAGAGGTGGCTGCAGGTGGTGGACCAATCCACATGGTAACTACTGAGGCTTTTCAAGACCCACATTTAGAAACAGTGGGTTGGGAAAATTTTTTAGGAATGACCGTTGGTCAAGCTGTTGTTTGGGCATCTCAAAACATTGATCCAAAATATACAAATCCTGAATTAACTACATCTGAACCTTATGTAATGGGTTCTCACGCAACTTGTTCTGGTGCATGGGTAAGTGGCCCTGAGGATTTATCACCACCAGAATATTTCTGGGGTTATAACAGAATGCTTACTATTGATGGTTTATTTGGTGCAGGAGATACAGTAGGTGGAAGTGCCCATAAGTTTTCATCTGGATCTTTTACAGAAGGTAGATTAGCTGCAAAAGCTGCTGTAAAATATATTGAAGACAAAAAAGCAGAAGGGGTTAAAGTTTCAGATAAACAGTGTGAAGACTTTAAAACTGCAGTTTATAAACCACTAGAAAACTATACAGTTGCAAGAAATGAAATTACTGGTGGAACAGTTTCTCCTAGCTATATATCCCCAATTCAAGGTCTTCAAAGATTACAAAAAATCATGGATGAATATGTGGGTGGAATTACCTCAAATTATATGACTAACGGCAATATGCTTAAAAGAGCGCTTGAGTTGTTAGATTGGCTTCAAGAGGACTTGGAGCATGTTGGGGCAGAGGATTATCACCAGCTTATGAGAGCTTGGGAATTAAAACACAGAGCTTTAACTTCCCAGTGCGTAACAGAACATACTTTATTTAGAGAAGAGACTAGATGGCCAGGATATTATTATAGAGGTGATCATATGAAGCTAGATGATGAAAATTGGCATTGTCTTACAGTTTCAAGAAGAGATCCTAAGACTGGTAAGTTTAGTATGGAGAAGGTTCCTGTCTACCATATAGTCGATGAGAACGAGAAGAAAAAAGCCTCTTAGTAGATTATTAAACTGTATCAAATGGATATTTTATCTAAAACAGATGATGAAATTTATGAATTAGCCAAACCTATTTGGGATAATTTAATTAAATCATCTAATCTCAAAGATTATGGAGGATTTACCAGAGATTTCTCTACTCAAATGCTTTTTGGCGCAAACGAGGTAGAGCTTGGTAAGCAGTGGGCAAATAATAAGATAACTACCAATCTAAAAGAGACTTTTGAGCCTTTTGGAACCCTTAGAAGAGGAGATCATATAACTGTTCTGATTAAACAGAGGAATAAAGAGATCCCAGGCGATTTCTTGGGGAGGCTAGTATTAGGAGTCGAGGACGAGACGATTAAAGTTTTTGGGGCAACGATCTACTAAGTAAAAAAAAATTCCTTAATTTAAAATTATTGTTTGACAAATTTCGTTGTGGGTGTATTGACGGATTTAATGTTACTTTCTAACTCAAAAATTATAAATAAACTCTTAAATCTTAAAACTACATTTATTAAAGCAGGAATTATTGCAAGTTTAACAGCTTACTGGGGAGTGATTTTAGTTGGAACGTTTATTACTTTTAATTAAGTTGTTTTTTAACAGCTTGTAAATTTTTATGGAAGTATTTTTACCCATAGCTCAAGTTTTTGTTAATCCTATCGAGATACTTTTATTAAGCGCAATTGTTGGAGTACTTTCAGGTTTATTTGGTGTTGGTGGAGGATTTTTAATGACACCTTTTCTTATTTTTTTAGGAATACCTCCTGCATATGCAGTTGCAAATGAAGCCAATAACATTTTGGCTACCTCGGTTTCTGGGTCAACTACTCATTATTTAAAAAATACTTTAGATTATAAAATGGGTTCTATTATTGTTATTGGTGGTGTTATTGGTACTACATTAGGTATTTATACATTTACATATTTTAAAGGGATTGGAAAAATTGATACTGTAATATCATTAGCATATATGTATATTTTAGCAATCATTGGCACTTTAATGCTAGTCGAAAGTTTAGGCGAAATAGATAAAGCTAAAAGAAATATAATAGTTAAAAAAAAATTGCATGTACATTATTGGATACATGGGCTTCCTTTAAGAATGAGATTTCCAAAATCAAAATTGTATGAAAGTATATTTACTCCAATTATAATTGGTTTATTAGTTGGATTTATTGCAGCGATTATGGGAATCGGAGGGGCGTTTATATTGGTTCCAGCTATGATTTATATAATTAAGATGCCTACAAAATTAGTTCCAGGCACATCTTTGTTTGTTACTATATTTGTAAGTGTGATTGTTACTTTTCTTCATTCTTTTAATTATGGATCTATAGATTTATTTTTAGTACTAATGCTGGTTGTCGGATCAATTATAGGAGTTCAAGTTGGGCAAAAACTAGGAGAAAAAATAGATAGTTCCGGTTTGCGTGCTTTATTAGCAATTTTGTTATTGATAGTGGGTATTGCTATTGCATACGATACATTTTTTGCAGATCAAATTATGAACGGATCCGCTAAAGCAACTAATGAAAATTTAAATTTCTTTTCTGAATTTATAATTGATTTTTCTAAAGAGATGCCTTTCTTTTATGGACTATTTACAATTATGTTTGCAATTATTTTAGGTGTTGGAGCTGCTTTTATAAGAAGATTTATCTCAAATTTTAGAAAAAATTTATTAGTTAAATCTTAATTAAAATAATTTAGATATAATTCTATAGTTGTAATACAAACCATTCCAACGGTTGTCATACCTATAAAACCAACAACAAAAGGTTTATAACCCATATTTTTAATTTCTTTTAAGTTGGTGCAAAGTCCTATTGCTGCCATCGCCATTGTTAAAAATATTTTTGAGGACAATTGAATACCCTCAATTGTAAATAACCATTTGTAATTATTTGAGTACATTAGATCACCTAAATTTCTGATTATTATCATTCCTACAAATCCTAATACAAAGTAAGGAAAAATATCTATTATTGAGTATTTCTTTTCTGTAGTTTTTCCTCGATTATAAAGAAATGCAAATAAAGGGATCATGATAATTAGAAAGGTATTTCTTATTAATTTTGTGACTGTTGCTATATTTAAAGTTTCAGGACTATTGAATTGTTGGTCATAAATTAATCCTGCAGCTGCTACTTGAGAGGTTTCGTGGATAGAGGTTCCCAAAAACAATCCAATTAATAATGGCTCACTTTCAAAATAAAAGTTAGCAAAATAAGGATAAATAAGCATCGAAAGTATTCCAAACAATGTAATATTAGCAATTGCATACGAAATCTCATTTTTTTTTGCACCAATAACAGGAGCAGTAGCCATTATTGCTGTAGTTCCACATACAGTACTACCAATTGATATTAAGTAAGCCATTCTTATTGGAATTTTTAATTTTTTAATTAGAAGTTTAATTACTATCAATACGCTAATTATACAGATTATTATTAATGGAATTGCTATTGCCCCAAATTCTAAAAATTCAAATGGCTTCAATTGAATACCCAAACAAATAATACCCAGTTTTAGAATATATTTTTGTGTAAAATCCAATCCTCTTAAAAAACTTTCTCTAATTTTAAAAATATTTCCAAAAAACATCCCTAATAAAATAGCAATCATTGCAGTAGATATTGGGCTTTTTTCATAACCTAATAACTCAATACCGAGAATATTATTGAAACCTTGAGACAGAGTGTAAAGAACGAATGCCAATATAATACCCGGTAATACAACCAGGTATTTCTTAAATTTCATGAAAGACTAAAGTTAATTAAGCACTTCTATAAAGTTTAGTCATAACAAATTCTCTATGACCTAAAGCTTCAGCGCAAGTTAATCTACCGTTTGCTACTCTTAGTGTAGTTTTAATTAATTCATCACCTGCTTCAGACAAATTCATTTCTCTTGAAAGAATTTTTGAAACATCACAATCAATATGCTCTCCCATACCTTTTACAGTTAATGGATTAGCTGTTAATTTAACAACAGGCTCAATAGGATTTCCAACGATATTTCCTTGTCCAGTTGGAAATAAATGAATATTAAAACCAGCAGCAGCTTGAAGTGTCACACATTCCGCGGCAGCAGATGATGTGTCCATAAAATATAAACCTTTTCCTTTAGTTGGTTCTTCAGCTGGTTCAAGAACATCAATAAATTTACAATTTCCAATTTTTTGAAAATTACCAAAAGCTTTTTCTTCAATTGTTGTAAGTCCTCCAGCTATATTCCCAGCTGTTGGTTGACTTTCGGAAAGATCATCTGTCGCTTCTTTTAAAATAAAATCATTGTAAGAGCTCCAAGTATTCATAAACTTTTCAGAAGCTTCTTTTGTAGCTCCTCTAGTTGCACACACTTGTTCTGCACCAGTTAATTCTGAGGTTTCACCAAAACATAAGTGTACTCCAAGTGGCTCAAGTTTATCCATTAAGTTTCCAACAGTTGGGTTTGCAGCTAATCCTGATGTGGTATCAGACTCTCCACACTTAACCGAGATCCATAAATCACTTAAAGGACATTCTTCTCTTTGTTTTTCAGAAGCCCACATTACAAATTCTTGTGCTTTTTTAGATGCTTTCATTGTCGTTCCAATATCTCCAGTACGCTCAATATGAAATCCTTCAACTGGTTTTCCAGTTTTAGCAATTCCGTCTACAATTTTTTTTGTCCATTTCGGTTCAATACCAATGACAATTACTGCTGCAACATTTGGATTACATCCAGTTCCTATCATTGTTCTAAAATGAAGTTCTAAATCTGCACCAAACTGAAGTCTTCCGTAAGAATGAGGAAGTGCGATTGTACCTTTAATGTTATTTGCAACTGCCTCTGCACATGCGTTCGAAATGTCATCAACTGGCAAAATAATTACATGATTTCTTGTTCCGGCTCTGCCGTTTTCTCTTTTATAACCTAAAAAGCTCTTTGGGATTTCCATACTATTACCACTTCTTTGTTTTTACGTTGTGAACATGTACATGCTCACCTTTTTTGATTGATTTAACAACTTTACCAATATCGTGACCATACTTTAAAATAGTATCGCCCTCTTTAAGATCAACCATTGCAATTTTATGACCTAAAGGTATTTCATCTACGGATTGAATATTTGTTGAACTGTCGTCTTCCATTATCCAGCAAGCACAGTCTTGTTTTGGAGTGATTTTTTCAATAACAACTACTCCCACGTTGTCTTTTTTATCATGTATGATTATATCTGTTGCCATATCGTGTCGATTTGTTTGTTTGAAATTCGTAAAAACTTATATATTAATCGCTCAAATTAACAAACGAATTTTATAAATAGTATAATTACACTTTAGAGGGGTTCTAGTTTTATGACAAAAATGACAACAGAAGAAGCTTTTGTAAAAGTTTTACAAATGCACGGTATTGAGCATGCGTTTGGAATTATCGGTTCAGCCTTTATGCCAATTTCAGATATTTTTCCAGATGCAGGTATTACTTTTTGGGATGTTGCTCATGAAACAAACGGTGGTTTAATTGCTGATGGTTACACAAGAGCTACTGGTAAAATGTCAATGGTTATTGCTCAGAACGGACCTGGAATTACTGGATTAGTTACACCAATTAAAACAGCTTATTGGAATCATACTCCTCTTTTATTAGTTACACCGCAAGCAGCGAACAAAACAATGGGGCAAGGTGGATTTCAAGAAGTAGAGCAAATGAATTTATTCAAAGACATGGTTTGTTATCAAGAAGAAGTAAGAGATCCATCTAGAATGGCTGAAGTATTAAATAGAGTTATAGAAAAAGCCATAAGAGGATCAGCACCAGCACAAATTAACGTCCCAAGAGATTATTGGTGCCAAGTGATTGATATTGATCTTCCTCCGATTGTAAGACTCGAAAGACAAGGGGGAGGAAATGATGCAGTAGTTAAAGCAGCTGACTTGCTATCTAAAGCAAAATTTCCAGTAATTTTATCAGGAGCAGGTGTTGTTATCGGAGGAGCTATAGAAGCTACAAAAAAACTTGCAGAAAAATTAGATTCACCTGTATGTTCAGGTTACCAACATAATGACAGTTTCCCCGGTAGCCATCCTTTAGCAGTTGGTCCTTTAGGATATAATGGATCAAAAGCTGCAATGGAATTAATTTCAAAAGCTGACGTAGTGTTAGCTTTGGGAACTAGATTAAATCCATTTTCGACTTTACCTGGTTATGGAATTGATTATTGGCCAAAGAATGCAAACATCATTCAAGTTGATATTAATCCTGACAGAATAGGTTTGACTAAAAAAGTTACTGTAGGAATAAATGGTGATGCAAAATTAGTTGCGGAACAAATTTTAGAAAAATTATCTTCAAACGCTGGTGATACTGATAGACAGGCTAGAAAAGATTTAATTCATCAAACTAAATCAGCTTGGCTTCAAAAACTTTCAAGTTTAGATCATGAAGATGATGATGAAGGAACAGTTTGGAATAAAGAAGCTAGAGAAAGAGACGCAGATAGAATGTCACCAAGACAAGCTTGGAGAGCAATTCAAGCAGGAATGCCTGATGATGTAATTATATCAAGTGATATTGGCAATAACTGTGCGATAGGTAATGCTTACCCGACTTTCGAAAAGCCAAGAAAATATTTAGCACCAGGTTTATTTGGTCCTTGTGGTTATGGCTTTCCATCAATATTAGGAGCAAAAATTGGTTGTCCGGATACTCCTGTTATTGGATTTGCTGGTGATGGTGCTTTTGGAATAAGCATGAACGAAATGAGCTCATGTGCAAGAGAAGAGTGGCCAGCAATAACAATGGTTATTTTCAGAAATTATCAATGGGGAGCAGAAAAAAGAAATACGACACTTTGGTTTGATAATAACTTTGTTGGTACAGAATTAGATCCAGAATTAAGTTATGCTAAAGTTGCTGAAGCATGTGGCTTAAAAGGTGTAACAGTTAGAACAATGGAAGAAACCACAAATGCAATCAAGCAATCTTGTGATGATCAGAAGAAAGGAATTACAACATTTATTGAGGTAATTCTTAATCAAGAGCTCGGGGAACCATTTAGAAGAGATGCTATGAAAAAACCAGTAAGAGTTGCTGGTATTAAAAAAGAGGATATGAGGAAGCAACCTTCTTTAAATTCATAAAATCTTTTAAATAACAATCAATTATCGTAGTCTTCTTTCATGGGAGTTGTAAATGACAATAGCTGTAGTTGGATTAATGATCTAAGTCCAAGAAACAACATAAAAACACTTTCATCTGATTTAGATTGTGAATGGTTAATTGTAGGAGCGGGTTATACAGGATTATCTGCAGCAAGAAAATTAGGTCAACTTTATCCTGGTCAAAAAATATTATTAGTAGATGCTCAGCTAGCAGGCGAGGGTGCTAGTTCAAGAAATTCAGGCTACTTAGTCGATACAACACTTAATGATGGTTTTACCTCCAACAAAGAATTAGATAATTATAAAAAAAAAGTAGATATCTATAAATTGGGAATAGATGTTATTAAAAAATTTATTAAAGAATATCAGGTAGATTGTGATTGGAATGAATGTGGAAAATATTTTGCATCATCAAAGCAAGAAGATATAAAAATTTTAAAAAATTTTTCAGATATCTTATCAAAATTAGGTTTTGAACATAATTTGCTATCAAAAAAAGAACTTAAAGAAAGATTGGGTACCAATTTTTATAATATTGCTCTTCATACAAAGGGAGGGATTTTATTACATCCAGGAAAATTGGTTAGAGCTATGATTGATACATTACCAGATAATATCAATCTTTATGAAAATTCTTTATTATTAAACTGGAAAAAGAAAAACGATACAATCATTTGTAAATTTAAAAATGGTTCAATTAAAACTAAAAAGATTATTTTTGCTACAAACGGATTTCTCAAGTCTTTAGGAATAAAATCAAATTATAATTTTCCAATTACTTTAACAGCTAGCATGACCAGATCTTTATCAGATGAAGAGTTTATATCTCTTGGTGAGCCTAAAGAGTGGGGAGTTTTACCTGTAAGGCCAATGGGGGCCACTATTAGGATGACTAAAGATAGAAGAATTTTAATTAGAAACACTGCAGAAGTTTTTAATCCTTATCAAATGTCTAAATCTGAATTAACGAAAAGATCATTAAAACAAAAGATCGGAATTAAAAAAAGATTTCCGGAATTACCTGATGATATTATTCAATCCTCTTGGTCAGGGATTGTTTGTAGAACAAGAAATAGTTCTCAAATTTTTGAAAAAATAGATGACAATATATTTGTTGCAGGTTGTTATAATGGCTCTGGTATTGGAGTTGGTACTTTATTTGGAGAGCAAATAGCGATCAAAGCAAGTAATGAAAATACAAAAGAGATAGAAACTATTGAAACAAGAAATAAACCCACTTGGCTTCCTCCTGATCCAATTTTAAGTTTAGGAGTTAGAGCTAGGTTGATTTATGAACGTTTCAGAGCAAAATCTGATATTTAGTTTAAGACAGACATGGGATCAAGTCGTGTTTGAAACCAATTCACTCTAAAATCCAAATGTGGTCCTGTTGATCTTCCTGTTGATCCAACAGTTCCTATTATGTCTCCTTGATTTATCTGATCACCAACTGAGACTAATACATTTTCTAAATGAGAATATATTGTTGATATCCCATGACCATGATCCATTATAACTGTGCCACCAGTATAATATAAATCATCTTCAGCCATAGTAACTACACCCGAACCAGAAGATTTAATCATCGTTCCTTGTTTAGCAGCAATATCTATTCCATAGTGAGGCCATCTTGGTTTACCATTTAAAATTCTTTGACTTCCATAAACACCACTTATTATACCTTCAACTGGCATTATAAATTTCTCTTTAAAGAATTGCAGATTAGAATTTATTGCCCTTGCTTCTCCAATAGCATTATTTTCTTTTTTAATTCTTTTATAAACAGACTCGGGTGGGGTGACTTTACTTTCTGCCAAACCATCAATTCTTTGTATATTATATTTTCTTTTTAAAACTTTTTTTGTAGTTATTGATTTTTTTCCATCAATAATTTTTGTAAAAGTTAGATCGTATTTTTGATCTCGATCTATACCAAAAACAAAAAAGCCATCTTTTGATACTTTAACCTCCTTTTTTCCAACCATAATTTTAGCATTAGGATTAGTTTTACCTAATATAAAATGACCTTGTAGAAATTTACCTTGGAATTCAATAGCTTTTGCTGGTGATATAAAAATTAAAAAAACTAAAAAAAGTCTATAAATTATTGAGCTGTCCATCCACCATCTATAATTATTGATGTTCCAGTTATCATTGAAGATGCTGATGATGCTAAAAAGCATACTGTTGTAGCAACATCACTTTCAGTGGCCGCTTTTCCTATTGGTATATTTCCAAGGGCTAATTTTTTAAATTTTTTGTTTTTAAAAAATTTTTTAACCATAGGTGTTTCAACAAAAGTAGGTGCTACCGTATTAACTCTGATATCTTTTTTTGCTAACTCTACACCCATTCCCTTAGTTAGTCCTTCTATTCCAAATTTTGTCATGTTGTATACGTTTCTACCACTCATACCAACATGACCTAGTTGAGACGACATATTAATAATTGAGCCAGGTCTTTTTTTATTTTTTAGCATCTTTTTTACAACAAGTTGTGCCACGTTAAATGCTGCTTTTAAATTTAAATCTACAAGGTAATTCATACTTTTTTGTTTAATTTTTTCAAAGGGCTCTGGAATATTAGTACCTGCATTGTTTACTAGCACATCAATTATTTTAATTTTTTCTAATTTTTGTTTTAAATCTTCATAATTCATTACATCGCATGAAACCTTAATAATTTTACCTTTAACTTTTTTTATATCCTTTTCTAATTTATTAAGATCCGAAGATGTTCTGCTTAAAGCAATAACTGTTGCGCCTGCTTCAGCTAATGCAATTGAACATGCTCTTCCTAGTCCTTTACCTGCACCTGTAACTAAAGCATATTTGTTTTTAAGATTTATTTTTTGAAGATACATTAAAAGAATAATATTTTAATATCTGTGTAAATCAACTCAACTGCTACAATTAAAATAGCTAATAATCCAAGCCAAGCTATCCATCTATATTTTTTAATCCATCCAGAAATTAAAGTTGCTGCGGTTGCCATTAAAACAATTGATAAAACTAACCCAAAAACAAGAAGTCCATAATGTTCACCAGCTGCACCTGCTACACCCAGGACATTATCTAAACTCATTGTAAAATCAGCTAATAAAACAGTCCAAATAGCCTTTAAAAAACTAGAGCTATCTACCTTTATGTCTTCTTCAGTCTGTGAGCCTTTTATTACATCCACATAAAGTTTGTAAACAATATAAAGAAGCAGCAATCCTCCTATTAACCTTAAACCTGTAATTTGTAAAAGATATGCGGTAAGCAATGTTAAAATTATTCTTAAAATAACTGCACCACCAATTCCCCAAAAGATAACTTTTTTTCTTTGTACAGGTGGAAATTTAGATGCAACCATTCCAATTATAATTGCGTTGTCTCCAGCTAAAACTAAATCAATTAAAATAATTTGAGTTAATATTGCGATTTGTTCAGGTGTAAAAAATTCTGCAAACATTACTGCTGTAGTATCATGTCTGCACCTTTTTCTGCAATCATAATAGTAGGTGCATTAGTATTTCCCGAGGTTATATAAGGCATTACTGATGCATCTATCACTCTTAAGTTTTTAATTCCATGAACCTTTAACTGATCAGACACTACTGCATTTTCATCTTTACCCATTCTGCAAGTACTGACAGGATGGAAAATTGTATTAGCATATTTTCCTGCTTCAACAGCTAACTGCTCATTGTCAGTAATATTTATACCTGGTCTTAATTCTTCCGGTCCATAATCTTTATAGGCTTTGGACTCCATAACTATTTTTCTTACTATTTTAAGAGACTTACCTGCTATTTCTCTATCTTCATCTGTAGACAGGTAATTCATTTTAATCTTTGGAGGAATTCTTGTATCGGAAGATTTAAGTTCAATAGATCCTCTGCTAGTAGGTCTTACGTTAGTAATGGTTGGTGTGAAAGCAGGAAATTTGTGTAACGATGATTTTCCTAAGAGATCTGTACTAGCAGGAGAAACATGAAATTGTAAGTTAGGAGTTTCTAAATGTGGATCACTCTTTACGAAACCACATAAATAACTAGCACCAACTGTAAGAGGACCAGTCCGTGTTAAGAAAAATTTTAATCCAGTAAATATTTTTTTAGAAAAACTATAATAAATATCATTTAATGTTTCTAAATTTTTTATCTTATATACAGGTCTTAACATTAGATGGTCAGTTAAGTTTTGGCCAACATTTTTATTATCCATTAATACTTCAATACCGTTATCTTTTAATAATTTAGCAGGCCCCAAACCTGAAGCTTGAAGAATATGTGGAGATCCAATAGTACCAGCACTTAAAATTATTTCACTATTTGCTTCAACAGTATTTAATTTGTCACCGGTCCAAAAATTAACTTTTTTGGCAATTTTATTTTCAAATTCAATATTTTTGATATGAGCTTTAGTAATAATTTTTAAATTACTTCTATTTTTTACTGGATTTAAATATCCAACTGCTGTGCTACATCTAAAACCATTTTTTACTGTTAAAGGAAAATATCCCATTCCCTCATTATCGCCGTTATTAAAATCATCAGTTTTTTTATATCCAAATTCCTCTGCAGCTTCTAAAAACAAGTCTAAAACTTTGAATGTAGATCTAATTTTTTCTACCTTTAAAGGTCCGCCAGAACCGTGAAATTCATTTTTTCCAAATTGGAAATCTTCAGATTTTTTAAAATAAGGAAGCACATCATCCCATGACCATCCTACATTTCCTAATTGTCTCCAATAATTATAATCATTTGATTGCCCTCGAATATAAAGCATTCCATTAATAGAAGAACTTCCTCCAAGTGTTTTCCCTCTCGGGTAAGTCATCCTTCTGTTATCACAGAAAGGCTCTTCCTCTGTGTTAAAACACCAATCTGTATCAGGATTATGCATTGTTTTAAAATATCCTCCAGGAATATGTATCCATGGATTAGTATCTTTGCCACCTGCCTCTAAAAGTAAGACTTTATTCTTAGGATTAGATGAAATTCTATTAGCAAGAACACATCCAGCTGATCCAGCACCAATTATAATATAATCAAAATTATCCATTACTTAGAACTCTTATAATTTAAAATTTTTTTATTTGTAACATTTCTGTACAAAAAAAAATTAAAATAATTCAATATTAACACTTGTTTTAGATTTCATTCTTTGACAAGCTTTCATTTTTAAAAATATAGAGAGGGAAAAACGATATGAAAAAAATCATTTCAATGTTATTTGCAGTTGCGATGGTATTTGGATTTATTTCAAATGCTAATGCTGCAAAAACACTAAAATGTCAGACAGTTCTTAACACTAAAGCTGATGAAGTTAAGATGTTAAAGGACTTTACTGATACAGTAACTGAATTAACTGGTGGATCTTTAAAATTCGAAATCTTACCTGCAGGAGCAGTTGTTGGAGTTAAAGAGACTCTTGATGCTGTTGACAAAGGTTTGATTGACTGTGGATTTGCATGGACTCACTATTGGTCAGGTGAACACCCTGCTGCAATGCTATTTGGTTCTCCAGTAGCTGGTGGAGGAATAGGTATAGATAATTTAGCGTTTTTATCTTGGTTCCAATATGGTGGCGGAAAAGCGCTTTATGATCAATTATGGAAAGAAATGGGAAGAGATATTAAAGGATTTATGCTTCAACCTGTTGGGCCAGAGGCTTTAGGTTGGTTTCCAAAACCAATTAAAGACATGGCTGATTTTAGAAAATATAAATTCAGAACTCCTCCAGGAATTCCAGGACAAACTTATAAAGACATCGGTATAGCATCTGTTGCTATGGGTGGTGGAGACATTCTACCAGCTTTAGAAGCAGGAACTATTGATGCTGCAGAATGGTGTTGTCCAAAGCCAGACTTAACTTTTGGTTTCCAAAAAGTTTTAAAGCACTATTATTTACAAGGTTTACACCAAGTAGTGGTAAATGCTGACTTTTATATTACTGGAAAAACATATAATGCTATGACTGCACATGAGAAGAAGTCTCTTGAAGTGGCGGCTGATGCGTCTTTGATAAAATCTTTAAGTTATAGAATTTTATCAAATGGTGAAGCTTTACAAGAACTTACAACAAAACATGGAGTGATTTTAGAAGATACTCCATCTGACTACTTCACTGAGTATATGGCAGCTGCTAAAGCGACTTTAAACAAAAATGCTGAAAAAAATGCATTTTTCAAAGAAGTTTATGACTCTATGAAAGTATTTGCTGATAAAGCAGTTCCTTTCTGGAGTGGTGCTCAAATGTCAAATGCGAAGCTAGGAATGGCTCACGCAGCAACATTAAAGTAATCATTAAATAATTAAAACATTAGAGCGGACTAATAAGTCCGCTCTAATTTTTTTAATAAAAATTTTTATGGCAGACGGACCAAGTAAATTAGATATTTCAGACGAAATGATTGCCGAAAGGCGAGGTGGTTCAGGTAAAATGCCAGAAGATATGCCATCTTGGATGGCAAAGTCTATAATTAATATAGACAAATTTAGCAAGCGAGTTGGTAGCGTAGTCTGTTGGATATTAATGCCACTTATTTTTGCTATGACCTATGAGGTACTTGCTAGAAAATTATTTTTAGCGCCGACAATATGGGCTTATGATATTAGCAGATTTTTATATGGAGCTCTTTTTATGCTGGGTGCAGGTTACGCACTCTCAAAAGGAGTTCATATTAGAGCAGATTTTTTATACAGAAATTTTAAAATTAAAAACCAAGGATTAATCGATTTTTGGCTGTATCTTTTATTTTATTTCCCGGGTTTAATAGTATTTTTTTATATGACTTTTGGATTTGTTGTAGAGTCTATCCAAAGAGGTGAAAGAGGAATGGACACTACCTGGATGCCATATATGTGGCCAATCAAAACATGTTTATTAATTGGAATTATATTTTTACTTATTCAAGGATTTTCAGAATTACTTAAGAGTTACTGGGCAGCTAAAAAGGGTGAATGGCCAGGAGAAGAAAAATGATAGCAGAATTAATTGATCCAGCTATTTTAGGTTTTATTTTAGTTGGAGTAATGCTTTTTGCAATTTTTGTTGGATTTCCAATTTCTTTCACGTTAATTTTTTTAGGTTTTGTATTTGGTTATTTAGGATTTGGAAAATTAGTTTTTTATTTAATGACGCTCCAATTTTCGATGGTGATGACCGAACAAACTCTCGCCGCCGTTCCACTCTTTGTATTTATGGGAATAATGATGGAACAAGCAGGTTTAATGGAAAGGTTATTTTCAGCTTTCCAAATGATGTTAGCTAGAGTAAAGGGTTCACTATACTACGCAGTATTATTTGTTTCAGTTATTTTTGCAGCTGCAACTGGAATAGTTGGTGCTTCAGTTACTATTTTGGGAATTATGGCTGCAAAATCAATGAACAGATCAAATTACGATGTAAAACTTGCTGCAGGTACAATTACAGCTGGTGGAACTTTGGGAATTTTAATTCCACCCAGTATCATGCTTGTAGTTATGGGGCCGATAATGGAAATTCCAGTTATAGATTTATTTGCTGCTGCAATTATTCCAGGAATTCTTCTCGCAAGTTTATATGCAGGCTACACCACAATCAGATGTATGATAAACCCAAAACTAGGGCCTGTTCTTCCAGAAGAAATGCGAGCTGCTAGTATGAAAGAAGTTTGGGTTGAGTTTTTTTTAGGTTTAGTTCCACCCGCAGCATTAGTTTTTGCAGCATTAGGAAGTATTTTATTTGGTTTTGCTACACCGACAGAGGCTGCTGGATGTGGTGCAATGGGTGCATTGCTACTTTCATTAGCATATAAAAAATTAACATTATCAAAACTTCAAGAGGCTTTAGTTAAAACTTTAGAAATTACAGCTTTGATTATGGTTTTAGTTGCTGCCTCAAATTTTTTTGGAGCAGTATTTGCAAGATTGGGAACACCAACTTTATTAACAGAATTTTTATTAGGTTTAGAAATGAATAAATATCTGATCTTAGGAATGATTATGGTCATGATATTTTTGTTGGGTTGGCCATTAGAATGGGTACCGATAGTTATGATTATTGTTCCAATAATTTTGCCATTAGTAGAAGCGTTAGGATTTAATTTAACTTGGTTTGCAATACTAGTAGCTGTTAATCTCCAAACCGCCTGGCTATCTCCACCTGTTGCACTCTCAGCATATTTTTTAAAAGGTGTAGTTCCAGAATGGGATTTAAAAGATATTTATTATGGAATGATGCAATTTATGGTTCTACAAATAATAGGTTTGGTTTTAATTATTATATTTCCTAAAATTGCTTTATGGTTGCCAACTCTCTTATATGGACAGTAGAATTTATTAGTTTAAAATAAACTTAGTGAATCAGCCAAAAGTAAAATATTCTCTTTCAAATTGGGACCTGGTGACAGTTAACCCAAATTACAAAACTTGGAATTGGAAAGATCTTTTTTGTTTTTGGGGCGCTAATGTACAAAGTGTAATTGGTTTTTCATTAATCTCTTCGCTTTACTTAATGTATAGCTTAAATGTAATCGTAGTATTTTTCGGAATAATATTGGGATCTTTTTTTGTTTACTTATTTTCAAATGCAATTGGGAAGCCTTCTCAAAAATTTGGTTTACCTTTTGCAGTATTATTAAGATCTTCTTTAGGATTTAATGGTGCTAAATTATTTGGATTAGTCAGAAGTTTGGTTGGGATTTTTTTATTTGGTATCCAAACTTATTTTTTATCTAAAATATTAGTTTACTTGATAAGGATAACAATTTTTTCAATTGATAATTCCTTATTGGAGCAAGAAATTTTCATTATCTTTTATTTTGGTTTAAATGTTATTGACTGGTTTGCAATAGTAATAACAATTGTTTTACAGACTTTGTTTTTTACAGTTGGTATGCAGTATAATAAAAAAATAATTAATTTTTCAGCTATGACAGTCTATGCTGGTATGCTTATTTTTTTCTTTGTTGTTTTATTAAGTGATGTAAAAATATCTACCGAAGCTTTTGCAAATATTTTTAGTCTAAATAGTTTTTTAAACGTTAATAATTTGGCTCCTTTACTAACAGTTGCTGGAACAATATTTGCTTATTTTTCAATTTTAATCATTAGTTTTGGTGACTTTTCTAGATATGTAAAAAATGAGCAAGAATTAAAGAAAGGAAATTTAAGTTTAATTTTGAATTTAATTATTTTTTCTTTTTTATCTGTTTTTATCGTCACAGGTTCTGATGTTTTTCTTAATCAGAAATTTTCAGATATAGATAGAATTTTTACTAATCCTACAGATATAGTTGGAAAGTTAGATAATATACAAATAACAATAGTAGTTTTATTTTTTATTATAATCGCTTCAGCATCAACAAATTTAGTTGCCAATTTCATCCCATCTCAATACTCTCTAATAAATTTTGCTCCTTTAATATTGAGTTTAAAAAGCGCTAGTTATTTAATTGCTTTTTTTGGTTTGTTGATCGCAATCTTCTGGCTGACTATATTGAGCCAAATAGGAATTTTATCATTTGTTGATACTTTTGGAGCTTTCTTTGGTCCTTTATTTGGAGTAATGGCAGCTGATTATTATTTAATTAAAAATCAAGAATTAAGTAATAAAGATCTATATTCTATAGACAAAGAGAGTGCTTATTATTATTCGGGTGGGTGGCATATAAAAGGTGTTTATTCTTTAATACTAGGATTTATTTTTTCAGCGTCAACAATTTGGAATACTAATTTAATGTTTTTACAATCTTATGCTTGGATAATAGGTGCAATTGTTGCGTGGATAACATACTACTTGTTAGCAAAAAAATAATTTTAATGCACACATTCGATTTTAAAAATAGAACAGCTTTAGTTACTGGTGGAGCCCAAGGGTTTGGTTTAGATGTTGCAAAAAGATTTTTAGATTCTGGTGCTAGAGTATTTATATGGGATATAGATGAAAAGCTTCTTAAATCAGCAGTTGATGAAGTAAAAAATCCTAACTTATTTTACAGTGTCGTTGATATATCAAATTATCAAGATGTAGAGAAAAACGTAGCAGACATAACCTCAAAATCAAATATAGATATTTTAATTAATAATGCCGGCATAACAGGTCCTACAGGTCCTTTATGGGAGTATGATGTCGATATGTGGAATAAAATAGTACAGATAAATTTAATGGGTACTTTTAATTGTTGTAGAGCAATTGTCCCAAATATGATTAAAAACAACTATGGAAGAATTGTTAATGTAGCTTCCGTTGCAGGTAAAGATGGTAATGCAAATGCAAGCGCGTATAGCTCAGGAAAAGCTGGCGCAATTGGGTTAACGAAAGCCTTGGGTAAAGAATTAGCTGATAAAGATATAGCTGTAAACGCTGTAACCCCAGCAGGTGCCAAAACTAGAATTTTAGATCAAATGAGTAAAGAGCATGTACAAAGAATGCTGTCAAAGGTGCCAAGAGGAAGATTTCTTGAAATACATGAGTTTACCTCACTTGTTTGCTGGCTTTCTTCACAAGAAAACACTTTTTCTACAGCTGCGGTATTTGATATTAGTGGTGGTAGATCCACATATTAGTCTCAAAAATTTGAAACTATTTTTCGATCTTTATTTTGATTTTTAATAGAATTTTTACCCATAACTGGCGCTGTAATCATTATTGACCAATATATAAGAAGCATAAACACAGAAATTATTTTCATATGACTCATTTAACAATTAATTTTGAATTTAGAATGTTGAAATTGTGACTGAATATTGAATTTATAAATAATCTATCTATAAGAAGAACATGTTAAAAATTTTTTATGTTTTTATTACATCATTAATCTTTCTTAGTTTGGCACATGCAGAAACTGTAAAAGTTTTTGAATTTACTGAAAAAGAATTATCAGCACTTGAGATTCGTAAAGTAAGAGGAGCAGATAACAAAACTTTTTATACTGTTGGATCAAATGAAAATGGTAATTATTTAAAAGCCGTATCAGATAATGCTGCTTCAGGCCTAGGAAAAGAGATCAAAATTGACCTTAATAAAACACCTTTTATCAATATTACATGGAAAATTGAGAAGGATCTTCGTGGAATTAAAGAGAATACGAAAAAAGGACATGATTATGCTGCCCGTGTTTTTGCGATTAAAAAAACTGGGGCTACACCTTTATCAAATAGAGCAATTAATTATGTTTTTTCAAGTAATAGTGAAGTTGGTGAAAATAGACCCAGTCCATATACAAAAAAATCAATGGACAAAGTATTAGCAACTACTAAAGACAACCTAAATGAATGGGTAACAGTAAAAGCCAATGTTAAAGAAGATTTTAAAAAATTTCATGATCTCGATGTGAATGAACTAGATGGTCTGGCTATAATGGCTGATACTGATAATTCTAAAATGAAATCAATTTCTTATTTTCAGAATATTTATTTTTCAACAGATTAATTATCATTTTACATACTTTTTTAATCCGATACTTAAAAACGATAATAAAATAGCTGCAATAACATCAGCGACGGGGATTGCATTTGGAAATCCAAAGTTCCATAAAATTACTCCAATTAACCAAATTATATAAACTTTCATCAAAGATATTATATCTTAGTTTCTATTAAATTTTTATTTATTTGATATTATTAATTAATGCATAAAAACTTTACTCATAATGTAAAAGTATATTATGAGGATACAGACGCTGGTGGAGTCGTGTACTATGCTAACTATTTAAAATTTTTAGAAAGAGCTAGAACTGAAGCGTTATCAACTATTGGATTAAGCAATACAAAAATAAAAAATAATTTTGGAGTTCTCATAATAGTTAAATCATGCAATATTGAATATAAAAAATCTGCATATTTAGAAGATGATTTACAAATTAAATCTTTTGTAGGCTCTACTTCAAAAACTTCTTTTTTAATGTATCAATCAATATTTAAAGATGAAGAATTGATCGTAGAAGCTAAAATTCATCTAGTATTTATAAATGAAAAATATAAGCCAGTTAAAATTCCAGAAAAAATCTTATCAGAATTTAAACCCTATACTTCTAGTTCATAGATATTTTTCTAGCTTTTTTAAATAAATCCACAATCATTCTTTCAGATACAAGCTTGGTATTCACATTTCTGGGGCTAGGGTGATAACAGGCAATTAATTTAATATTTCCTGGTAGTAAATAGAATTTTCCATGAATAAATTTTATCCTTTCTTTTAAATTGTATTTTTTTTTATAAAATTTTACACAATTATCAAATGCCACTTTTCCTAATGCAATAATAGTTTTTAATTTTTTTAAATTATAAATCTCACTATCAAAGTATTTTGAACAATTATCAAGCTCTTCTATTTTAGGTTTGTCTCCTGGAGGAACACATTTTAAAATATTAGTTATATATGTTGATTTTAATTTAAGACCATCATTTAAATTTTCTGAATTTGGTTGGTTTGATATTTTAGCTTTAAATAAACATTTAAATAAAAAATCTCCAGATTTATCACCCGTGAAAGCTCTTCCTGTTCGTGTGCCCCCATGTGCTGCTGGGGCCAATCCAATTATTAAAATTTTTGCATCAATTTCGCCAAAACCTGTAACTGGTTTTCCCCAGTAATTTTCATTTATATTTTGCTTTCTTTTTTCTGTTGAAATTTTTTTTACAAAATTAACAAGTCTTGGACATTTTTTACATTTAAGAATTGTTTTATTTAAACTATCTATTTTAATATTCATAAATGAAAATTTTAAATTATTTAGTCATAATATTTATATGCATTAATGCTTCAGTTAAAGCAGATTCAAAAAAAACTTTAATAGACGAATTGCAAAAGGGTGGAAAATTAATTTTTATAAGACATGCTTATGCCCCTGGTGGCGGCGATCCAGATAATTTCGATATTAACGAATGTATAACTCAAAGAAATTTAAGTGAAAGTGGTAGAGTTCAATCACAAAAAATTGGTAATTTTTTTAAGAAAAATAAAATTTCAATTGGAAAAGTTTATTCTAGTGAATGGTGTCGATGTAAAGAAACAGCATCTATTGCCTTTAAAGAATATGAAACTAAAAATTTTCTAAACTCATTTTTTAGTGCAAAATTTGCCAATAATAGAAAAAAACAAATTATTGATTTTGATAAATTTATTAGCACTTGGGACAAAGATCAAAACTTAGTTTT
>CACJYE010000007.1 GCA_902597555.1 uncultured Pelagibacteraceae bacterium | reverse complement strand
TTTGCTCAAGGTATTTATTTGAAAACCATCTCTTCATCGCCATTTGAGATATTGGCATATTTTTTTTTGCTAAATTCACTCTATCGATTACATTTTGTCTTTCTTCTCCTGTCCTTTGGTATGTAGTGGATATTAGAGTTAAGGAATTTAAATAATTTTCATATTTTGAGGCAAATTCAATTGCAATCAAAGATCCGATAGAAAATCCAATTAAATTAAATTTCTCTATCTTTAGGTTATTTACTAAATTTGATAATTGATCAGTAAAATTTTTCATTGATAAATTTGGCTCTTTAAATGGAGTTTTTCCATGTCCTAACAGATCGTAAGTTATAAATGAATTGTCCTTAAAAAATTCAATTTGTGGTTTCCACATTTGCTGATTTAAACCAACGCCATGAATAAAGATTATTGGTAATGAATTTTTGTTATTAAAATAATAATGATTTTGATCTTTATCAAAATTATAAGACATCAATTAGTTATCGATGCCCATCTCTTTCATGTCTTGATATCTATCACCCGTTCTTGCATGAGCACGTCCAGTTGGAGCGCCTCCAATTGCAACAACTATTTCATCCTCATTTGGTGCATCATGAATTGTAAATTCATGTGTTAGATAAAAAGGTCTTAATCCAGCATCAGTTTTATGCATCATTGGAATTGAAATTTTTGCACCTGCTGGACCTCTGGTATTTGTAAAACTTAAATAGGAAGTACCACCAACGGCATCTCTAAATTTATTTCCAAATCTTAAAGTATGAATAAATGCAGATGCGTGTTCTATCTCACCATTTAATCCAACCATAGCAGCTTTCCCATATGCTGAAATTTTTTCACCTGATCCAATTTCTTTTGTTAACTCTGGTACTAAAAGATCTCCTAATTGAGGGGCAAGATCAAGTATTTCTGGTTTTAAATCTTCTACAAAACTTTTTCTAGCCCAAGGATTTTCTATAACAGCTGCAACCGAAACTAATAGAACAGGTTCGTTTGCTTTTTTTCCACCTTCAATAAAAGTTTTATCTACAAATTTTGCGAATTTTCTAAGTTTTAAATCCATCTACTAGCTAGCTCTTTGAATGTTCGTATCTATCGGTTTTATATTTGGAATTACTTCTTCTGTAAATAATTTGATACTCCTCATACAGTCTTCATGTTTGATGCCTGGAAAGTTTGACCAGACTTGTAAATTTTGAAGATTTAATTCTTGCTGAAGTTCTTTAATTTTTTCTGTTACAAACTCAGGCGTTCCAAATAAAAGATTTCTTTTATGAAGAAACTCATAATTTAATAAATCTAACTTATTTTTTGTCTCTGGTAATTTTTCATCTGGATCCATATGATTTCCCAATCCTCTCCAATGACAAACCCATCTCATATAATTTATGATATGTTCTCCAGCTATTTTTTCAGCCTCTTCCATAGTTTCCGCAACAAACATATCTCTAACCAAACTAATACCTTCACCAAGTGGGACATCTCTATTTTCAGCTTTAGATTTTGCCTCTTTATAAATTTCAAATCTTTTTTTCAAAGCTTTTACAGTTGGTATCCACATAATTGTATTAAGTCCATTTTCTGCTGCCCACTTAATTGATCTTTCTCCATCAACTACTTGAGAAATTGGTGGAAAGGGTTTTTGATAAGGTTTTGGTAAAACAGATATTTGTTTTAATTCATTTGTTTTTAAATCTACAACATTTTTTTTTGGAGGGCTCATATCGTGTTGCCATATAAAATTTGGTGAGGGATAAGTATAGAATTCACCTTGGTGAGAAAAGAAATCCTCAGACCATGCTTTTTTCATTATGTCTAATGTTTCGGAAAATAGTCTAAAATTTTTTGCTTGGTCTTTTAAGTCAGCCTCTTTATTCATGTTAATAGCTTCTCTTCCATAAACTCCTCTTCCAATACCAACTTCAACTCTTCCTTTTGACATTTGGTCAAGGGTTGCAATATCTTCTGCAAGTCTTATAGGATTGTGAAATGTAATTACGTTACAAGCTTGTCCTAAACGAATATTTTTAGTTCTTGCAGCAGCATCAGTACACATCATTAGTGGATTGGTGCAAGATTCCATTCCCTCATGATTAAAATGATGTTCGGTATACCAAATAGAATTCCAATTATTTTGATCACAATATTCAGTGATCTCTCTAGCTTCATCTAAAAGTTGGGTATAAGGTTTTTTATCCCAATTAGTAGTGTTACAAAAATATCCAAAGTTCATAAAGCCTCCTTTAAAAATTAATTTAAAGACGACCGATCCCACTTTCGTAAATTTTTGAATTTAACGACGAGTTATGTATCGCTTTATTTTTAAACTTTATAATTACTAACGTTGATATTCAATAAATTTCTTTAAAGAATTGTTGAGAAATTTCTCATAAATTTCACCATTATTTTTAGATTTACTCTCATTTAAAAATGATTGATTCATTTTGAAATCATAGGAAGGTTCAAAGAAAAAAGGAACAGAAAGCCTCTTACTTTTATTCCATAAAACCCTATGATTAGTTGCTTTAAATTTACCTTTACTTAAATATTCTAAAGCTCTTCCCGTGTTTACTACTAAAGCCTTTTTATTAAATGGTACATCATACCATTTTTTGTTTTTTCTATTTTGTACTTGTAATCCACCTTTTCTATCTTGATAAAGAACTGTAAATATTCCACTATCAACATGAGTTTCACATCCAAGCGCTACTCCATCTTGTTTTGATATTTCTACTGGTTTAGTTTGATTTGGGTAATAATTAAATCTTAATGTACTTAAAGTTTTTAATCTTGAAAAAGCTATAGTAGAAATCTCAGGATTTTTTTTATAAAGTTTTATTAAACTTTTAAACAATATTTCACTCAATCTATAAATGTTATCAAAATATTTGTTCAGAATTTTAATTGAGCCTCTATTAAAACACATGCCTAGATTAATAAACTCTATGTATTGATTTTTGAGATTTGAGGAATATTTTTTAGTTATTTTTAAATCACCTATATCAAGACCTTCTTTTCCATTAACATCATTAGGAAAATATCCTCTATATAAATTTTTATTTTTTTTATTCCATTTTTTAGGTGCTAATCTTCTTTTCGTGCTATCTGGTAAATTAAAAAATTTATTGGCAACTTCACATGTTTTTTTTATTTCTTTCAGATTAATTCCATGTCCAGTAATTTGAAAAAATCCTACATTGATACAAGCTTTTTCAATTTTTTTAATTGTTTTAAATGCATTTTGTGTTTCAAAATTATTTTTTATTAAAGATGAAATATTAATTGTTGGTATAAAGTTCTTGCTCATCTTCTAACCGGTGTTTCTGTTGCAATATATTGGTCTCTAACTCTCTCTCTCATATAAATGTAAATTCCAGCTGCTATAATACACACAACACCAATAAATGTTCTGGTCGTTGGTACCTCATTAAATAAAAAGTAGCCAGGTATCATAGACATAATTATTAATGAGTATTCAAACAAAGAAACAACAGATGGTGATGCAACTATATATGCTGAAAATATACAAACAAAAGCTATTGATGCAGCAAAACCAAAAAATAAAATAAATTTCCATGTATATTCAATATTTGAAAACCATTCTCTAAAAATGAATTGTATTGTTGGATCAAAGTTTGGATTATTTAGCTGCCCACTTCCCATAAAAAAATACAAAATTATACAAAGCAATATTGCAATTAGATAAAAGTAATATAGTTGGGTGTTAACATCATCTTTATCGGATGTATATTTAGTGATTGTCATAGAGGCCGCATAACAAAATGCACAAAAAACCGGTAAAAGATTTCGATATTCAAAGTCTGAAAAATTTGGATTTAAGACTATAAAAACGCCAATAAAACCAAAAACAATTGCTGACCACCTTCTAATACCAATAGTTTCTTTTAAAAATAACTTTGCAAATATTGATACGAAAAAAGGGGAGGAAAAAAATAGAGCATTTGCTGTTGCTAAAGGCATAAAAGTTAATGAGATAAAAAAAGCAGAGAAAGCAATAAAATGTAAAACTACTCTTAGTATTGTTAAAAAAGGATAGTGAGTTTTAAGAGAAACTTTTTGTTTTCTGAATTTTATGTAACCAAAAAGCAAAATTGCTGCAACAAAATATCTTCCAAAAAATATTTCATATAAAGCTGCTTTTTCAAAAATAAATTTAATTAAAGCGTCCTGCATTGCAAAAAATGTCATTGCAGTAATTATTAGAAGTATACCTTTTGAATTATTATTAGCGCTCATTATGCACCTATATCAAAAAAAAATTGTGTAGAATATTTAATTATTTCTTTAATTTAGAGGAGAACAGAAGATCTTCGTTTGAAAATTTTGACTTATTTTCATCAATAAAATCTTTCATTAATTTTACTTTTTCTTCTTCAAATTCAGTGACTTTCCTTTTGCTTAAATCTATATATAGCGATATCCATTCCATAGAAGCCGAAAGTTTGTTAGTTTTTTGAGAAATCATTTCCATTTTTAAGTGTAATCTTTTTTTATCATGATCAAAATAAGTCAGATTAACATTAACCATTTCCCCCTCTTTAACCTCATTTAAATATTTAGTATTAGTTTCAACAACCATTGTACTTCTATGTAAATCTTTTGCTGCGTTACCTCCCATTTTAAATTTTTCAAGAGCAACTTCCCATGCTTGATCAAAAACAAGCACATAATAAGCCATGTTCATATGATTGTTATAATCAACCCATTCTTTTTTGACTTCAAAAGTTTTTAATAACACTTTATGATCTTGTTAAAGAAGATTGTAATTCTTGGTTTGAAATATATCCCTTCACATTTCCACTTTTATCAACCACTTCACAATTTGAATCAGAACAGACAATTTTTGGTAAAAAATCCTCAATAAATTCCTCTTCATTTACTTTTATTAAGTTTGATTTATCTATGTCATTTGCTTGATCAGCTGTTTTCATTATAATTTTTGCTTTAATAACTTTTGCTCTATTTACATCTTTAACAAAAGCTTTTACATAATCATCAGCAGGATTCATAATGATTTCCTCAGGAGTTCCCACTTGAACCAATTTACCAGAATTTAATATTCCAATATGGTCTCCCAATCTTAATGATTCATCCAAATCGTGAGTAATAAATACAATTGTTTTTTTTAATTCTGCTTGAAGATCAATCAATTGTTTTTGCATATCACTTCTTATTAATGGGTCTAGAGCACTAAATGCTTCATCCATTAACATTATGTCTGTATCTGTCGCTAATGCTCGTGCTAAACCCACACGTTGTTGCATTCCTCCTGATAATTGAGCTGGGTATTGATTTTCAAAACCAGTTAGACCAACTGCATCAATTTTTTCCATTGAGATTTTGTTTCTTTCATCCTCAGTTTTTCCTTGCATTTCTAGTCCGTAACCAACATTTTGAATTACTGTTTTATGCGGGAATAAACCAAATCTTTGAAACACCATGCTCATTTTATGTCTTCTAAATTCAATAAGTTTATCTTTATCAAGTGACATTACATTCGTGCCCTCAACTAAAATTTCACCATCAGTTGGATCGATTAGTCTATTTAAATGTCTTATTAGTGTTGATTTTCCTGATCCTGATAAACCCATACAAACAAAGGTTTCTCCTTCTTCAATTTTAAGAGAAACATTATCTAATCCAACGGTATGACCAGTTTGCTCTAAAATTTCGTCTTTTGTTGCACCATCTTTTACCATTGGCAGCACAGAAGAAGGGTTGTTTCCAAAAATTTTGTATACGTTGTTGATCTCAATTTTTGACATGATGTAATGTTCTAACAGTTACAATCATCATATGTAAAACAAATATTATACAACTTATAATTGTTTTGAGAAATAACGGTTGTATTTATTTGCTTTTACTTAATTTTTAAATAAGAATTTTACATATGGCGCAAACAGATAAAGATGTGCGACTAGAGTTGTCTGCTCTCTATAGAATTTTGCATATGTACGGCATGACAGACCTTGCTAATCAATGTGCCGGGGCAAGATCTGCTGAAGATAAGAATTGTTCTTTCGTTCATCCATATGGAATGTTTTATGAAGAAATTACCGCTTCATCTTTAGTTAAAATTGATCAAAACGGAAAAAAATTAGATTCAGACGGACCTTGGTTAAATGACGGATGTATTAATCTTGCTCAATGGATTTTTAATAAAAGAAATGATGTAAATTTTTATGTTCACGGACACGCTAATGATGTGATGGCAGTTGGAGGTACCAAAGAGGGTTTAATGTATCTCTCACAAGCCGCAGTTTATTTAAATCATCTTGTTGGATATATTGATTATGAATTTGTCGAGGACAAAGAATTTGGAAGTAAATTTGAAAACCTAATTAGCAAACATGACATTTTGATTACAAGAAATCATGGATATTACACAGTAGGAAAAACTGCTGCAGAAGCATTTTTCAGAGCTTATTATCTAGAGCAAGCATGTTCAGTTCAGGTAAAAAACCTTGCAATGGGGTTAAACAAACATGAAATAGATAAACAAAAAGCTGCATATTTTTGGGAAAACATGAGTGACTCTGATGATTATAATTATGATGGAAAAACGGAGTGGGCTGCTTTATTAAGAAAACTAGAGAGAGAACATTCAAATTATAAAAATTAATGGAACAAAATTTTACAATAAAAAATATAACTAAAAATTCTACAAATTTAGAAGTTGACTGGAGCGATGGAAAAAAAAGTAAATTTAATTATTTATGGCTAAGAGACAATTGTCCAACTGCACATGACAAAGACTCACGTCATAGAATGTTTAATATTTTAAAAGTATCAAACAAAATTAATCCAAAAAAATTTGCAGTAAATAATGAAGGCAAGCTTGAAATTGAATGGAGTGAAGGTGACCATATAAGTTATTATGACCAAAATTGGTTAAGAGAAAACTGCTATACTATAAAAAATAATTTAGAATATAAATCTCCATATCAACTTTGGGATAACTCTTTACAAAATGACCTGAAGTCAATTGAGATTGAACATGATGAAATTATGAGTTCATATGAGGGACTTGTCAGATGGTTAGAGCTCTTACACCACACTGGAATTGCTATAGTAAAAAATGCTCCAACTGAAAATAATTCTGGCTTTAAAATTTTAAACAGAATTAGCCATACTAGAGAAACTTTTTTTAAAACACCTTTTGAAGTAATTAACATTCCTAAACCAAATAATTCTGCTTACACAGCACATTCCCTAAGAAATCATATGGATTTACCGTGGTTTGAAACACCACCTGGTTATCAATTTCTTCATTGTTTAGTTAATTCTGCAACAGGAGGAGACTCGTCCGCTGTAGATGGCTTTGCAGTTGCAGATTATTTAAGAAAAAATGAGAAAGAAATATTTGATACGCTAGTAAACGTTCATTTAAAATTTAGAGACATGGATTATACACAAGAGTCTGTTAGAAGTTATTACGCACCCGCGATATCTCTAACAAAAGATAATGATTACCATGATATTCGGTTTAGCGTAGCAACTATGGATGCTTTAGACTGTCATCCTGATTTGATGGATAAAGTTTATAAAGCTCATCACCGATTTGGAAATTTAATCCATGACGATCAATTCCAGATTAAATTTAGATTAGGACCAGGTGATATTTTTTCTTTTAATAATAGACGATTATTACACGGTAGAACTGAATATGATCCAAACTCAGGACATAGACACTTACAAGGTTATTACATGGATCGAGATGAAATTATTGGGAGACTAAGATATTTAAAAAATTCTGTTAACTCCAACCAGTAACATTCTTTACTTCAAGATATTCCTCAAGGCCCCAAACACCTCCTTCTCTCCCATTACCTGATTGTCTGTAACCACCAAATGGAGTTCCGGCATCTGCTCCGTTGCCATTAATATAAACACAGCCTGATCTTAATTTTTTAGCAACTCTGTGTGCTTTTTTTCGGTCTTCGGTTTGCAAATAATTTCCAAGACCATAAGAAGTATCATTTACAATATTGACTGCCTCATCTTCAGTCCCAAATGGAATTATAGATAATACAGGTCCAAAAATTTCTTCTTTAGCAATTCTCATTTCATTAGTTACATCTGTAAATATAGTTGGTTTGATGAAGTACCCTTTGTTCAAACCGTTTGGTAACTCAGGTCCACCCGCTGCAAGAGTTGCGCCTTCAGAAATTCCACTTTCAATAAGATTTATAATTTTATCATATTGAATTTTAGAAATTACTGGTCCTATATGATCTCCCTTTTTTGAAGCTTGATCTACTTTAATTTTGTTTGCTTCATCAACAGCTTCTTTAACAGCTCTTTCATAAATTGATTTTTCAACAAGCATCCTTGTTGGTGCATCACAAGATTGACCAGAATTGCTCATTACATTTCTAATACCGTCTCTTACTGCATCTTTATAACTATCAGCAAAAACAATATTTCCACCTTTTCCACCTAATTCAAGACAAACTCTTTTAATTGTTTCAGCAGCATTTTTTGAAATTAATCTTCCTGCTCTTGTTGAACCTGTGAAAGAAACCATATCAATATCAGGGTGGCTTGAAATGTGGGTTCCCACTCCTGCACCGTCTCCATTTACCAAATTAAATACACCTTTTGGAAAACCTACTTCATCAATCATTTCTGCAAATAGCATTCCAGAAATAGGAGCAATTTCTGATGGTTTTAAAATCATTGTACATCCAGTTGCGAATGCAGGAATGACTTTTAAAGCAATTTGATTAATTGGCCAATTCCACGGTGTGATTAATCCACAAACTCCAATTGGCTCATAATAGATATGATTATTTGATTTATTATCAAAGTGTTCATCAAATTTAAAATTTTTTAATCTTAAAATAAAATCATCTAAATGATCTTTCCCTGAAGCTGTTTGAACATCTGTTGCCCAATCCATTGGTGCACCCATTTCAAGAGAAATAGCCTCAGCCATTTCATTAAATCTTTTTTTATAAACTGATGATAATTTTTCAAGTAAACTGAGCCTTTCTTTCTTGCTAGTTTCTTTCCAAGTATTAAAGGCATTTTTTGCTGATTTGACAGCTAAATCTGTATCCTCTTTTGAACCTAAAGAAATAACAGCAAACGGATCTTCATTGCACGGATTAATTACGTCAAAATCATTTTTTTTAATTGGATCAACCCACTGACCATTTATGTAAAATTTTCTTTTATCTAACATTTTTTATCTTAACACATTAATTAAATTTCATATCCTTTTTCCTCAGGTTCGCTATCAACCAACTCATCAGGAAAACCATTAGCTCTAAAATTAATATTATTTAAATCCTCCATCCTTTTCACAATCATTGATGACCAAGCTCTAGAACCATATTTTTTTTGACCATCTTTGAAAATTTCAACTATTTGTGGAGAAATTTCTAAAGGAGCATTTATTTTTTTTGCAAGATTATCAAATAGACTTGTGTCTTTTAAAACCAAATCCATTGTAAAGTTTATATTATAAGATCCATTTAATATAACCTGACTTTCAGTTTCATGCACAAATGAATTACCAGAGGAAATAGCAATCCCTTTATAAGTTTTTGCTAAATCTAAATTAGATTTTTTTGCTACAGTCCAAGCCTCACCTAATGCAACTAAATGCGCAGATGCTAGATAATTTGTAATTACTTTTAATACACTTGCTGTACCAAGCTCACCAGTGTGCAATATTTTTCTCCCCATAACAGTTAATACGGGTAAAATTTTTTCAAATGCTTTTCTTTCTCCACCCACGAATATAGAAATATTACCTGTTGCTGCTCTATGACATCCACCACTAACAGGTCCATCCATAGGTATACCTTTTTTTTCTATTACTTTTTTTCCAATTCTTTTTACCTCATTTTCGTCTGTGGTACTCATTTCTAACCAAATTTTATTCTCTGACAGTCCATTTATAATTCCGTCATCAGCCTCCATCACTTCAGCGGATACTTCAGGTGAAGGAAGAGATGTAATTATTAAATCAGTTTTTTCTGCTAATTCTTTTGGTGATTTTGCTACCTTAGCACCTAAGTCTTTTAGAGGATTTGTTAAATTTTCATCTATATCTCTTACTGTAAGATCAAAGTTATTTCTTAATAAACTTCCAGCAAGTTTTCCTCCAACATTACCTAAACCAATAAATCCAATTTTCATTTTATTTCCTCTTCCTTTTTGTTTTTTGTAAATACAATTAAAATCACACCAACAATGATTATTGTACCACCTATAAATAATTCTGAAGTTGGTTTTTCACCTAAAAGAAATATTGCTGCCAATAAACCGGTTGGTGGTATCCCCATAGTTACAATAGGTAGAACTTTATAAAGTGGGTTATTTTTTAAAACATAATAGAAACAACCGTATGTAATTGGCTGCATGATGAAACCAATATAAATAGCAATAATCCAATGATCAAATTTTGCATTTGTTAGATAATTAATTGTATTTCCATCAATTATCGCAGATGACATTACTAATATTGGTCCAGAGAATAATGCTAACCAAGCAACTAACGCTAAAGGATTTATTTCTTTACTTAAAGGTTTAACCATAACTTGTCCAAGAGCCCATACAGCAGATCCTAAAATCGTAAGTCCAATTCCAATAAATTTTCCATCCAGGTTAGGAGATCCAGTTAAAATATAAACACCAACAAATGCTATAGCTATACCAATCAAAGCTCTGAGCGTTGGTTTTTCTTTAAGCATGAAGTAAGCAAAAATAACTCCAAATGGAACTTCTGTTTGAACCAAAAGAACTGCTGCAGATGCATCAATTAAATCTAAACCAGAATACGTAATGCTATATTGTAAAGTATTAGCCACTAATGATGCCGCAAAAATTCTTTTTAAATATCCTGTTGGTATTGGAAACCACCAAATTAATAATGATGCAGCAAACGTAAATCTGATACCCATCAAAAGAATAGGAGGAAAAGATTCAAATGCTGGTTTAGCTATTACAAAACCGAAGCCTAAAAAAATAGGCACCAAGGATGCTACGAAAGTATCTTTTATATTCATACCTATTTTTTATATTAATGATTATTAAAGAACTTCTGATATATTCACCTTTTAAATTATGAATTCAACAAAAATAGATCCTAAATATATTACCAAATCAAATCCAAGAATTGGACTTATTGCGCTTGCAAGCGATTTTATGATTGAAAGAGATTTTATTAACGTAATTAAAGACAGAGAAGTTGATTTTTTTGTAAATCGTATTGAATGCTACAACCCGCTTACAAAAGAAAATTTGATCAAAATGTCAAACAAAGTAACCGAGGTAACAAAAGATATATTACCTGATCAGGATATCGATTGTGTTGTTTATGGCTGTACCTCTGGAACAATAGCTGCAGGTTATGAATCTATAGAGAAAAAAGTAAAAGCTGCAAAACCCATGGCAGAGGTGACAACTCCTAGTACCGCTGCAATTAAAGCTTTAAAGAAATTAAATATAAATAAAATAAGTCTATTTACACCTTATAGCAAAAAACTTAACGATGAAGTTTTGGAATATTTTAAAAGTGAAGGATTTGAAGTTACTTCAAATTCTTACTTTGATATAGAGGCTGATTACGATATCGGAAAAGTTGATCAGAATTATTTATATAATGTTCTATCTGAAATAGATTTAAATGGGGCAGAGGCACTCTTTGTTTCTTGTACTGCATTACCAGTATTGCCAATTATTGATAAATTAGAGAAAAAATTAAATACTACAGTTTTATCTAGCAACCAGGCTTTGATTTGGGATACCCTTGTTAAAATAAATAAAAATAATTCTGTCGAAGGATTTGGTAAATTATTTAAAGAAAATTAATGCTTTTCACAAAAGAAGAATACAAGCAAAGATTAAAAAAAGTTAAAAAAATGATGCAAGAAAAAGGCATCGAACTTTTAATCTCACATGACACTAACAATATGAATTACCTAACAGGTTATGATGCTTGGTCTTTTTATTATGCACAATGTGCAATAGTTCATATAGATGAAGATGAGCCTTTATGTTTTGTAAGGGCTCAAGATTCAGGTGGTGCATATATTAAAACTTATTTAAAGGATGAGAATATTTTAGTTTACGACGAAAATTATATTCACACATGGCCAAAACATCCTTATGACAACCTAGTAGAAATTATAAAAGAAAGAAAATGGGATAAGTTATGCATTGGCCTAGAAATGGATGCACATTACTTCACTGCGTTTTGTTATGAAAAAATTAAGCAAGGGTTGCCTAACGCAAAAATTAAAGATAGCGATCGTTTAGTTAATTGGGCTAGACTAGTTAAATCAGATGCCGAAATAGGTTTCATGAAATCTGCTGCAAAAATTTCTGAAAAAGGAATGAAAACTGCAATGGAGGTTATTAAACCAGGTGTCAGACAGTGTGATGCAGTTGGTGAAATTCAAAAAACTTTATTTTATGGAACAGAGGAATTTGGAGGTGAATATTCTAGTATTGCAACTTTACTTCCAACAGGAAAAGGTACTTCAGCTTCACATTTAACAGCAACACAAGATAAATTTGTAGAAGGTGAGGCTACAATTATTGAATTATCTGGTGTTTATAAGAGATATCATGCTCCGATGGCGAGAACAGTTTTGTTAGGAAAGCCTAATCAATTAAAGATTGATACAATGAACAAAACAATCGAGGCTTTAAATGCAGGCATAAGTCAAATTAAACCTGGTAATACAGCAGATGATGTTGCTCAAGCTTTTTGGAAAATATTAGATAAATACGGAATAGAAAAAAAATCTAGAACAGGCTATTCGATAGGAATTGGTTATCCTCCTGATTGGGGTGAACATACGCTTAATATTTATAAGGGAGATATGACAATACTTGAGCCTAATGTTTGTTTTCATATGATAGCAGTGATGCAGTTTGGTGATTGGGGTGTTGAAGCATCTGAGGCAATAAGAGTCTCAGAGAATGGATCAGAATTGTTCTGTAATTTTCCAAAAGAGCTTCATATTAAGAGTTAATTAGCTATTGAAATCTATTTACACAAATGTTTTATATTCACTCTTATGTCTAAAAATCCAGAGTTTGTAAAATTCGACAAAGTAGATAAAAGTTATGACGGTAAAGTTCTTGTCGTTAAAGATCTTCAATTAGATATTGCAGAAGGTGAGTTCATAACAATGCTTGGTCCATCTGGTTCAGGTAAAACAACTTGTTTGATGATGTTAGCTGGATTTGAAACGCCAACTCACGGTGAAATATTGTTAGATGGAAATATAATTTCTAACATTCCTCCGCATAAGAGAGGTATTGGTATGGTTTTTCAAAACTATGCATTGTTTCCACATATGACAGTATATGAAAACTTAGCTTTCCCATTAAGAGTAAGAAAAGTTGAAAAAGATGAAATAGATAAAAAAGTTGATAAAGCTTTATCGATGGTTTCACTTAACGGTTTTGAAACCAGAATGCCAGCTCAGCTATCAGGTGGTCAACAACAAAGGGTAGCAGTTGCGAGAGCATTGGTATTTGATCCAGCAGTTGTTTTAATGGACGAGCCTTTGGGTGCATTAGATAAAAATTTAAGAGAAAGTATGCAATATGAAATTAAACATATTCATGAAAGTATTGGTGTAACAGTTGTATATGTAACTCATGATCAAAGTGAGGCATTAACTATGTCAAACCGAATAGCTGTATTCAATGATGGAAAAGTACAACAACTTTCAAATCCTGCAGAACTATATGAAAAACCAGTAAATTCTTTTGTTGCAGAGTTTATTGGTGAAAATAATACTTTTAACGGAGAAATAGTAGATATTGATAAAGATAAATGTAAAGTTAAATTAGCTAATTCAGAAATATTAGCTAATCCTATATCAGTAAATTCTAAAGGTGAAAAAACTACTGTTTCATTGAGACCTGAAAGAGCATTGATAAATCCAAGTGAAAAAATGGATAATATGTTTACTGGTAAGATTGAAGAAGTAATTTATCACGGAGATCATACAAGGGTAAGGTTGAATCTTTTAGGTAGCTCTGAGTTTATTCTTAAGGTCCCTAACAGCACATCCAATTTAGAATTAAATGTAAGTCAAGACATTAATATTGGGTGGAATAGTGTTGATGCTAGAGCATTAGACCCAAAATAATCTCATTCAAAAATATATATATTTTAGACAAGTATCTAACGACAAAATCAGCTGTTGACTTAATCATCCCTATTTGTTGTAATTTTATTTATATAAATTAATTTATATCAATGTTTAAACGGAGGAATAATGAGAAAAATAAGTAAATTATTACTAGCTCTTTCTTTTGTTGTGTCTCTAACTTCTTCAGCCTTTGCTGTTACAGTAGCATCATGGGGTGGAGCTTATACAGAGTCTCAAAAGCTAGGGTATGGTGATCCGACTGCTAAAGCACTTGGAGTAGAGATCAATTGGGTTGACTATTCTGGTGGTTTATCAGAGATCAAAGCACAAAAAGAGGCAGGTGCTATAACTTGGGATATTATAGATTTATTTGCATTCGATACTATTAATGGATGTGATGAAGGTTTATTTGTTAAATTTGATTTTGATAAAGATTTCCCAGCTGCACCAGATGGAACTCCAGCGAGTGAAGATTTTTTTGCTCCAATGCCGAGTGAATGTGCTGTAGGTAACATTCTATATTCTTGGAATTATGCTTATAACAAAAACAATGTTAAAGGCACTCCAAAAACTATTAAAGATTTCTTTAATACTAAAAAGTTCCCTGGAAAAAGAGCTATCTATAACAGTGCTTTAACTAATTTAGAAATCGCTTTAGCAGCAGATGGAGTTAAATTAGGTGACGGTGGAACTAGAGTTTATAGAAAACTTCTAGAAGATGGCGGAATCGACAGAGCGATGAATAAAATCAAAGCATTATGTACAGATCCAAATGGTGGATGTGTATTCTGGTCAGCAGGTGCTCAACCACCAGAACTTTTAATGAGTGGTGAAGTTGTAATGGCAACTGGATGGAACGGAAGATTTTTTAATGCAATAGTTGGTGAAGGTGCACCACTTGTACAGGTATGGGATGGTCAAGGTCTTGACTATGAATATTTTGCACTTGTTAAAGGTGGACCAGATGAAGCAAATGCTAAAAAAGCTTTAGCTATGATGACTAACACAGAAATGTTAGCTGGTAGTGCAAAGTATATTGCTTATGCACCATACAGAAAATCATCACTTGATGTAATTACTGCTGGTGAGCCGTGGTATAAAGATGGTAAAACTGAAATGATGCCAGCAATGCCAACAGCTCCTGCAAACACTAAGAATTACTTCTTAGTAGACCCATTCTTCTGGGCTGATAACAATACTGAGATCAGTGAGAAGTGGGAAGCAATGAAAGCAGGACTATAATTTCAGTTTTAAACACTGAATTTATATAATATATTATTTAGGGCGGTTATTGTTAGCCGCCCTATTTTTTTATGAGCTCTGAAACAAAACAAATTTTAACAACTGACGGTATTCCTTTAGAGGTCAGTTTAAAAAAAGCAGAAAAGAAGAATAAAATTAAAGCATTTCTTCTTGTAGCTCCACTACTGTTATTTTTAGTTATCACTTATATTTTTCCAATAGGCGATATGTTTATGAGAAGTGTTGATGATAAAATGATTACCAACATGCTTCCTAAAACTTTTAAAGCTATGGAAAAATGGGAAAATTTAGAAGAGCTACCTCCAGAGGAGGTTTATCGGAGTTTTTATGAAGACTATAAATTACTTGCTGAAAATCAACAGCATGGAAAATTAGGACAAAGATTAAATAAAGAAAAAAATGGTTTTAATACAATTACCAAAAAGCTTTTTAGACAAATTAAAAGAAACAAAATTGATGAAAGTGTTAGTATAAAAGAACAAATTAATAAACTTCATAAAAGATGGAGAAATGTTGAATACTGGCTAGCAATTAAAAGAACTGCTCCTCCTTATACTGTTGCTAAATATTTGAAAGGCATGGATATGTACTTTGATTCTGATGGCAGTATAACCCAAGTAGAAGAGGATAGAAGAATTCATAGAATTTTATGGCTTAGAACCTTAGAAATAGCATTTTTTGTTACACTTTTTAGCTTTTTTATGGGTTATCCAATAGCTCATTTGTTGGCAACACTTCCTATGAAGTACAGCAACTTGTTGATGATTTGTGTATTACTCCCATTCTGGACATCATTACTTGTAAGAACTGCAAGTTGGATGATTTTGTTGCAGCAACAAGGTTTGGTAAACGATTTCTTTGTAATGATTGGTTTGGTTGGAGACGATAATAGGCCAGAGATGATGTACAATAAAGTTGGAACTTACGTTGCGATGACACAAATATTATTACCTTTTATGGTTCTACCTTTATACAGTGTCATGAAAACAATATCACCAAGTTTAATGCGAGCAGGAAAATCATTAGGCGGAACACCTTTTGTTGCTTTTTGGAAAGTTTACTTTCCTTTAACAATTCCAGGAATAGGAGCTGGATGTTTGTTAGTTTTTATTTTAGCGATAGGATACTACATAACCCCAGCTTTAGTTGGTGGTGCATCAGGAACTTTAATAAGTAATCAAATTGCATTTCATATGAAGACAACTCTTGATTGGAGTTTTGCATCAGCAATGGGATTAATGCTTTTGACAGGAGTTTTGGTTATTTATTGGATTTATAACAAATTGGTTGGAGTTGATAACATTAAATTAGGATAATTATGGCATTACCAAGTTACACAGAAACTAGATATAGAATCTGGCATTATATTTATCTTTCAATTTGTACCTTTGTTTTTTTCTTTTTGATTGCACCTCTATTTGTGATTTTCCCTTTGTCGTTTAATGCAGAAGAATTTTTAGTTTTTTCTGAAGGAATGAAAAATCTTGATCCAGATGCATTTTCTCTAAGATGGTACAAAGATATGATTTATGGAACAAAAAATCCCTGGGGTTTAGCTGCAAAAAATAGTTTTATAATAGCAATATTTGCAACTATTGGATCAATTATTTTAGGAACACTTGCTGCTTTAGGATTAAGTAGCAGACACATGCCTTATAAAGGATTAATAATGGCAACTTTAATATCACCCATGATTGTTCCTTTAATTATTTCAGGTGTTGCAATTTTCTTTTTTATGGCAAAAGCTGGTTTGGCAGCAACTCATACAGGAATAGTATTAGCTCATATAATACTTGGAACACCATTTGTAGTTATAACAGTAACAGCTACACTTTCTGGTTTTGATCATAGTGTTACGAGAGCTGCTGCAAGCTTAGGCAGTAACCCAGTTAATACATTTATGAAGATAACATTACCTTTAATATTACCTGGAGTAATATCTGGAGGACTGTTTGCATTTGTAACATCCTTTGATGAAGTTGTAGTTGTACTATTCTTAGCAGGTTTAGAAAATACAACTATCCCAATACAGATGTGGACTGGTTTGAGAGAACAACTAAGCCCCACAATTCTTGCAGTTGCTACTTGTTTAATTCTTTTATCTACCTTGATATTAATTAGTGCAGAGTTATTAAGAAGAAGATCTGAAAGATTAAGAGGAATAAATAGATAATTTACCAGAATAAATTATTCATATATAGAAGTTGCTATGAAAATAAAAAAAGTTGTAGTCATTGGATCTGGTACAATGGGAAGTGGGATAGCGGCTCACTTATGTAACGCAGGTGTTCCCGTAACTCTTTTAGATTTAACTACTGAAATCAGCGAAAAAGCTAGAGAAAGAATTCATAAATCTAGACCTCCTTTGCTGATAGATAAAAGTAAAATTAACAATATTAACATTGGAAATATTGAAGAAAATTTTGACGTAGTAAAAGATGCAGACTGGGTGGTAGAGGCAGTAGTAGAAAGAATTGATATTAAACATAATATTTATGAGAAGATATTTAAAAACAGAAAAAAAGGTGCAATAGTTTCATCAAATACATCATCAATTCCAATTAAAGTTCTATCAGAAAAATTAAATGACGAAGAAAAAAAAGATTTTTGTATCACTCACTTTTTTAATCCTGTCAGATACATGGGGTTGTTAGAAATTGTTAAAAACGAAAATAATGACTTAAATAAAATTAATTCTTTAAAAAAATTTTGTGAAGTTGAGCTTGGTAAAGGAGCTATAATTTGTAATGATACTCCTGGGTTTTTAGGTAATAGAATTGGTGTTTACGCTATGCAGGTTGCTATGACGGAAGCATTCAAAATGAAACTTTCAATAGAAGAAGCAGATGCAGTTTTTGGTAGACCGATGGGTATACCTAAAACGGGAGTATTCGGATTGTATGATCTAATTGGAATTGATTTGATGGCTGATGTATTAAAAAGTTTTATAAAGGAACTTTCAGATAAAGATGAATTTCAAATTGTTGCAAAAGAAATTCCATTAGTAAAAAAATTAATTGAGACAGGCTACACAGGTCGTAAAGGAAAAGGCGGCTTTTATAGAATGAATAAAAGTGGATATCAAAAAATTTTAGAAGCAATTAATTTAGAAACAGGAGAGTATTCGACAACAAAAAAAATAGATTTAGGAATTGAGACTGTTGACATTAATAATTTAATTAATCGAAAAGATAAGTTTGGTGAGTATGCTTGGGTAGTAATTTCAAAAATAATTAAATATGCATCTTCACTTGTTCCAGGAATTACTGATAAGTTTAATGATATTGATGAGGCTATGAGACTAGGTTTTAATTGGGCAATGGGTCCTTTTGAAATGTTGAGATCTATAGGGGTAAAGAATTTTTTTGAAAGAATTGATAATTTTGAAAATAATAAATTTTTAGAAAATTTATCAAAAACAAAAGATGAAAACTTTTATGGAGAAAGACAAATTTATACAGATATTCAAACTTTAGGAAAAATAAGACCATCAGCAATTAAAGTAGATAAAAATAATTCTGCTGAAATTCATCGATTTAAAGATTTAAATATTGTTGAGTTTACAACAAAAGCCTGTGCATTAGATTATGACTCAATGGATGCACTGAAAAATGCAACTGACAAACCTTTAATAATAATTAATGAAAGCATGCAATTTTCAGCAGGTGTGAATTTAAGTTATACTATGAATTTCGCCGACAAAGATGATTTTAAATCAATTGAAAAATTTATTAAATATTTTCAAGATACTTGTAAAACTTTAAAATACTCTAAGTACCCAGTTGTGTCAGCACCTTCTGGACTTACACTTGGAGGAGGCTTTGAGGTTTTAGTTCAAAGTAATTTTGTTGCCTCACACACAAATTTAGTTATTGGATTAGTTGAAACTATTGTCGGATTAGTTCCTGCAGGTGGGGGATGTAAAGAAATGTTGTGGAGATGGTCACAAACAGAGGAAGCAAAATCAGATCCAGATTATGCACCACTAAAAGTTTTTGATATTATTGGTTATGCTAAAACAGCCACATCTCCAATCGAGGCTGAGCCATTAAAGTATTTAAGACCAGAAGATAAAAAAATAATGAACAGAAATAGCCTTTTTGAGGAAGCAAAAAATTTAATTAATCAAAATACTGATTTTGTTCCTCCAGAGGAGTGTAAATTCAAGCTTTCTGGAAAGCCGTTGAAAGATAAAATGATTAAGGTTTTAGAGAAATTATACAACGAAAAGGTAATTTTAGATCATGGTATGCATGTTGGAACTGAGCTTGCAAACGTCTTAAGTGGTGGAGACACCACTATTGAAAAAATATTGTCAGAGGATGATTTGTATAAGTTAGAACTAGACTCTTTTATGAGATTGATAGAAACAAAACAAACTCAAGAGAGAATTAAACATACATTATCGACAGGTAAACCTCTAGTTAATTAGAATTAAACATTCTAAAGGTTTTAATATAATCAGGTCTTAAAACATAAAATACCTTATTTCCTGTTTTAATTTTAGTTAATATATCTAAACCATAAACTACTTTACCAATTGGAGTATATTCACCTTGATAAATTGGAATTTCTTTTAATGTAATAAAGAATTCACTATCTTCTGTATTAAATTCTGCTGTTCTAGCAAAACCAACACTTCCCTCTGTAAATTTAAAATCATTGCTCAGTTCTGATTTTAACAATCCCAGTCCAGACTTTCCGCTACCAATTTTAGAATAATCTAAATTATTTATATTTCCATACTCAATATCTCCAGCTTGCACAAAAGTATTTTCTGAAACTTTATAAAAAGCAGAACCATCATACATTTTTTGTTCAATTAAAATTTTAAATCTTTCAACCGCTTTAGGAGAAATATCTGGATAAAGTTCAATTATTACATTTCCACACTCAACATTCATTACTGCAATATTATCTGGATCATTAAAATTAAGTTTATTTAAATTATTTTTTTCTACAAAAAGACATTTATTTTTTAATAAAAAAAAAGATGTAAAAGCAAAAATTGAAAGACAAATTAAAAATATAAATAAAATTTTTTCTGATTTTGAGGCTTTAATAGTTTTAATCATAAAATATTTTTATCTATTTTAGCTAAGATTAATTTTATAAAATTCACTTTATTATTTAAGATTTTGTCAATATTAATTTTATCTTCAATTATTTCTTTATCAGTCATTAAAAATGAAAAAATTTCTGCCATATCTTCAGATGGGATAGATTTAGAATATTCTGTTAAAAAACCATCAGTTTTTTCATATAGATCTAAATTTAATCTATCAGAACAAGTTGAACATTCAGCATAATTAAATGATGTTGGATTAAAAGAAGAAAATTTATCCTCATCGAAATATTCAATATGAGTGTTTTGTATCATATGAAAAATTTCATGGTGTATCATTCTTTCAAAATATTTTTTATTAAAATTAATATCTAAGATTAAGGTTCTATTTTTATGGTTTGGTATCCCCCCAGTATTAATTTCAGAGATGAATAAATTTTCACAAAATACAATATATTTTAATTTTATCTTTTTAAGAAAATTAGAATTATATCGATTAAGATTTTTTTCAATTAAAGGAAATTTTGAATTTAAATTATTTATATTAACCTTATCGCAAGAAATGTTCTTATTTACACCAATTTTAAAATTATCTTTAGCGCTCAAATAACGAATATTATTATCATTTTTTAGTTTATAAATTTCTAAATTTGGAATTTTTATCAGATTATATATTTCATCAGCATTTACATGCGATATATGAAAAATAAGAATAAATAAAAATAAAATTTTCATTAAATTATTATAGACGAATTAGATGAGATAATATTATCTTAGATTATTTAAAAATGAAAAAAGAAAGAAACAAAAATCCAATTCAACCAGTTAGTGGAACTAAAGTTCCAAGATTTGCTGGACCAAGCACTTTTGCAAGACTTCCTGAATTAAGAGATGTAGAAAGTTGTGACGTTGCAATCGTCGGAATTCCTTTTGATGCAGGAACAAGTTATCGACCTGGAGCAAGATTTGGTCCTCAAAGCATTAGGCAAGCTTCAAGACATTTACGAACGAATTATCATCCAAGTTATGATGTAGAACCTTTTAAAATTCAGCAAGTTGCTGATGCTGGAGACATTGCTTGCAATCCATTTAGTATTGATGAAGCAATTAAACAAATAGAAGTAGGAGCAACTGATTTATTAAATAAAGTTGGAGGTATAATTAGTCTGGGAGGAGATCATACTATTGCTGTACCCCTTTTAAGAGCAATTAATAAAAAGAATAATGGACCAGTATCTTTGGTTCACTTTGATGCTCACCTAGATACTTGGGATACATATTTTGGGGCACCCTATACTCATGGAACTCCATTCAGAAGAGCTAGAGAAGAAGGATTATTTTTAGATGATGTCTCTATGCATGTTGGAATTAGAGGACCACTTTATAGCAGAGATGATATTAAAAATGATGAAAGTTTTGGTTTCAAAATAATTCACTGCGATGAATTCCAAACTGAAGGAACAGATAAAATTGCTGAAAGGATTAGAAAAAGAGTAGGAGACAATCCACTTTATCTATCTATTGATATTGATGTTTTGGATCCAGCCTTTGCTCCAGGAACTGGTACTCCAGAAATTGCAGGAATGACAACAAGAGAAATGGTTAATGTTCTTAGAGGCTTGTCAGGATTAAATTTAGTCTCTGCTGACGTAGTCGAAGTTTCGCCAGCATATGATCATGCTGAGGTAACTTCCTTAGCAGCAGCAACTATCGTTTATGAGCTTACTAATTTATTTGCAAAATCATAGATAAAGGATAACGTCTTATCATGTTAGACAAAAAAAATTTTTATATAAATGGTGAATGGATAAAACCAAACAGTGCTGAAGAAATCACTGTAGTAGATCCTGCTACAGAAGAAAATTGTGCTGTAATTACTTTAGGTAACAAAGTTGATATTGATATTGCTGTAAAAGCAGCAAAAAATGCATATGAATCATGGGCCTTCTCATCTAAGGAAGATAGAATTGAATTATTAGAAAAACTTTACGAAAATTACAAAAAAAGATGGGCGGATATTGCAAAAGCCATAACTCTTGAAATGGGCGCTCCAAAAGATTTTGCATCTAAATTGCAAGCAGGTACAGGAGCAAGTCATATTAAATCATTCATAAGATATTTAAAAAATTTTGAATTTGAAAAGCCATTAGGTGAGCATGCTCCAAATCAAAGACTAATTTATGAACCAAAAGGTGTTTGTGCATTAATTACACCTTGGAATTGGCCAATGAATCAAGTTTGTTTGAAAGTAATGCCTGCCATGGCAGCAGGATGTACAATGGTATTAAAACCATCTGAACTTGCACCCTTGTCGTCTATGATACTTGCTGAAATTGTGGATGAAGTAAAGTTTCCAAAAGGTGTATTTAATCTAGTTAATGGTGATGGAGCAACTACTGGTGATGCTTTAACAAGTCATCCAGATATAAATATGATTTCTTTCACTGGATCGACTAGGGCTGGAGCTCTAATTTCGCAAAATGCTGCAAAAGATTTTAAAAGGGTAAGTTTAGAGCTTGGTGGCAAAGGGGCTAATATAATTTTTAAAGACGCTGATCCGGAAGCTATAGAAAGAGGTGCTTTTAGATGTTTTAGAAATTCAGGACAATCTTGTAATGCGCCCACAAGAATGCTCGTTGAAAAATCTATGTATAACGAAGCTATTGAGAGATTAAAAAAATATACAGAAAATTTTGAGGTAGGTGATCCAAAAAAAGAAGGAGAGCATATTGGTCCTGTCATTTCAGAAAATCAATTCAAAAAAATACAAGCATTAATTCAAAAAGGTATTGATGAAGGTGCAAAATTAGTTGCTGGAGGAACAGGAAAACCAGATGGCCTAGATAAAGGTTATTTTGTAAAACCAACAGTATTTGCTGACGTTAATAACAATATGGAAGTTGCGAGAACAGAAATTTTTGGTCCAGTTCTATCTGTTATACCATTTGAGTCAGAGGAGGATGCAATTAAGATTGCAAATGATACTAGTTATGGATTAACAAATTATATTCAATCAAAGGATCATGATAAAGTTAAACGAGTTGCCAGAAAATTAAGATCTGGAATGGTTGATGTAAATGGAGCTGGTATTGCAGTTGATGCACCATTTGGAGGTTTTAAACATTCTGGAATAGGTCGAGAAGCAGGGGAGTTCGGTTTAGAAGAATTCTTAGAGGTTAAAGCTGTAGGTGGCTGGAGTTAATTTACAGTAGACTTATCTTTTATACCATCAAGAAGTTTCAAACATTTTTTTATTTCATCTAAAATAATAAATTCATCAATTTTATGAGCTTGTTCAATTGAGCCAGGACCACAGACAACTGTACTAATACCTATTTCTTGAAACAAACCTGCTTCAGTTCCAAATGAAACTACTTGGCGTGAATTGTCTCCAGTTAAACTAGATATTAATTCACATGCATCTGATTTTTCATCTCTATCAAAGCCAACTATCTCTCCAATTATTTCTTTTTCAATTGAGGAATTAGGAAAAACTTTTTTCATTTCTGGTAATAAAACTTCATTTGCATATTTGTCTAGCTCATTGTTTAGAAAAACTGCATCCTCTTTTACTACTGGTCTTGTCTCCCAATTAACATGACATTTATCTGCAATTACATTATGGGCTATTCCACCAAATATACCCCCAATTGATAAAGTAGAATGAGGAGGATCAAATATAGAATCTTTAGGTGATCTTTCTTTAAGTTTTTCTCTCAACTCAATTAATTTATTTACATATCTTGAAGCATATTCAACCGCACTCACACCTTTATGAGGTGCTGAACTATGTCCAGCTAAACCTTTAAAATAAGTGGTGTATTCATAACATCCTTTGTGAGCATCGATAATTTTCATATTAGTTGGTTCACCGACAATACAAATTCCATCTTTGATATCTCTTTTTTTTAATTCTTTAATAAGAATAGGCGCTCCTTGACATGCAGTTTCTTCATCAAAAGTAAATGAGAAATGTATATCTCTATCTAGGTTTGACTTTGAAAAAATTGGAGCAAAAGCTAAAGTACACGCAATGAAACCTTTCATATCACACGAACCTCTTCCAAAAAGTTTATTGTCTTTTATTGTTGCTTGGAAGGGATCAGTTGCCCAGCCTTTTGATACAGGAACAACATCAGTATGTCCTGATAAGATTATTGGTTTTTTATTACTTGTATTTTTTGCCTTAATTGTAGCAAATAGATTTACTCTCTTTTTATCTTCATCAAATGTTCTAAAAGAGCTAGCACCAAGATCTTTTAAAATATTATCACAATAATCAATTAGAGAATTATTATCTTCTCCTGAAATAGTTTTGAAACCAATTAGATCAGTTAATATTTTTATTGAATTTTTGAATAAAAGCTCTGAATTATTTTCTGTACTCATAATTTTCATCCATTATATATTAATTATATGAAAGAACAAATTACCTACGATATTTTTGATAAAGTTGACATTAGAGTTGGCACAGTAATTTCTGTAAAAAAAAATGAAAAGGCTAGAAAACCTTCTTTAGTTGTAGAAGTAGATTTTGGAAAAGAAATTGGAATTAGACAATCTTCTGCCCAAATTACTCATTATTATAATGAAGAAAATCTTAAAGGAAAACAAGTAATAGGTGTTTGTAATTTTCCAGAAAAAAATATAGCTGGTGTAGTTTCTCAAGCACTTATTCTTGGCTCAATAGACAAGGAGGGCAAAGTAATTTTGGTCCATCCATCTCAAAAATCTGAGAATGGTTTACCTATTGCATAAAAATGCATCCAGAAATTTTATCGATAACATTGTTTGGAATTGTAGCCGCTTATTCTCCCGGGCCAAATAATTTTGTTGCTTTTTATTCTGGATTTAATTTTGGAATTACTAGAACACTCCCACACATTATTGGAGTGACTTTTGGTTTCCCCTTTTTATTATTATGTGTAGCTTTAGGTTTGATAAATATTTTTAAACTTTATCCACTAATTCAAGAAATATTAAAATACCTTGGAACATTGTTTTTAATTTATTTAGCATACAAAATTTCTTTCTCTACTTCTAAAAATCAAGAAAACAAAAATAAAAACCCAGTAAAATTTATAGAAACATTTGTTTTTCAATTTTTAAATCCAAAAGCTGTAATTGCTTCAATTATAATTGTATCAACGTATATTAAAGTAGGAGAAAATTTTGTTAGTCATACAACTCAAATTGTTATATTGGCTCTGTTAGTCTCAGTAACCAGTATTACATTATGGACATTTTTAGGTAAATTTTTCAGGAAATTTGCGACAAATCAGAAATTTATTAATTATTTTAATTATGTTATGTCACTGCTTCTTTTATTAAGCATATTAACTTTTTATTTATAACATGAAACCAGGAAATAAAAATTCTTACAATTCGCTTAAAAAAATTCAAATTAATGAGAAAGAGTATAATTATTACTCTTTAAATGAAGCAGAAAAAAATGGACTTGAAGGGATAAACAAACTCCCGAAATCGTTAAAAGTTTTATTAGAAAATTTATTAAGATACGAGGATAATTTAAGTGTCACACAATCTCAAATAGAGGCGATTAAAAACTGGCTGAAGACAAAAAAATCTAAAACTGAAATTGCATATAGACCAGCAAGAGTACTCCTCCAGGATTATACTGGTATTCCAGCAGTTGCTGATCTTGCTGCAATGCGAGAAGCAGTAAAAGATAAAAATAAAGATCCTAATACTATCAATCCTCTATCTGCAGTTGATCTTGTAATTGATCATTCTGTACAGGTCGACCAGTCTGCAAAAGCAGATTCTTTTGAAAAAAATGTTGATATAGAATTTGAAAGAAATGGTGAGAGATATTCTTTTTTAAAATGGGGACAGCAAGCATTTGATAATTTTAGAATAGTTCCACCAGGAACAGGAATTTGTCACCAAGTAAATCTAGAATATTTGTCAAAAGTTGTTTGGTTAGAGGAATTTAAAGGAGAAAATTATCTTTTTCCAGATACTTTAGTTGGAACAGACAGTCATACAACAATGGTTAATGGTTTATCTGTTTTAGGATGGGGTGTTGGAGGAATTGAAGCTGAAGCAGGAATGTTAGGTCAACCTATATCTATGTTAATACCAGAAGTTATTGGTTTTGAAATGAAAAACAAAATGCCAGAAGGTACTACTGCAACTGATTTAGTATTAACTGTTGTTAAAATGTTAAGAGATAAAGGAGTGGTTGGTAAGTTTGTTGAGTTTTATGGAGAGGGTTTAAAAAATTTAACTCTTGCAGATAGAGCTACAATTGCAAACATGGCACCAGAATATGGTGCTACTTGTGGCTTTTTTCCTATCGATGAAGAAACATTAAAGTATTTAAAATTTTCTGGGAGAGATCAACAAACTGTTGATATCGTAGAAAATTATGCCAAGGAACAAGGTTTATGGGCTAGTAACGAAATAGAATTTACTGATATTATATCTTTAGATATGTCCACAGTTGTACCAACTATTTCAGGACCAAAAAGACCACAAGACAAAGTTTTTTTAACAGATGCACCCAGTTCGTTTAAAAAAGTATTGAAGGAAGTTACAAATAAAAATGAAAAATCAATTTCAAAAGTAAAAAATACAGATTATGAAATTAAAGATGGCTCAATATTAATTGCAGCAATAACTTCTTGTACAAATACTTCAAATCCAAATGTTTTAATTGGAGCTGGACTGTTAGCAAAAAAAGCTATTGAAAAAGGTTTGCAAGTTAAACCCTGGGTAAAAACTTCTTTAGCACCTGGATCTCAAGTAGTTACAGACTATTTGGCAAAAGCTGGATTAAACACTTATTTAGATAAGCTTGGCTTTAATTTAGTTGGGTATGGCTGTACAACTTGCATTGGGAATTCAGGACCACTTCCAGAAAATATTGTAGAAGCGATTCAAAAAGAAAATATTTATGCAGTTTCAGTTTTATCAGGAAATAGAAATTTCGAGGGAAGAATTTCTCCATATATAAAGGCTAACTATCTGGCTTCACCTCCACTTGTTGTTGCATACGCAATAGCTGGGCATATGGAAGTTGATTTGTACAAAGATCCATTGGGAAAAGACAAAGAAGGAAAAGATGTATTTTTAAAAGATATTTGGCCTTCAAATAAAGAGATAGAAGAAACTTTAAAAGATTCACTTAATGCAGAGATGTTTATACAAAGATACTCAAATGTTTCAGAGGGCCCAACTCAATGGCAAAAAATTAAAACTGATAAAAGCAGTATCTATAATTGGGATGAGGGATCAACATATGTAAAAAAACCTCCGTTTTTTGACTCTTTACCAGATAAACCAGAAGGATTTAAAGAAATTAAGGATGCAAGACCATTATTAATTTTGGGTGATATGGTTACTACTGACCATATATCGCCAGCTGGTAGTATTCAAAAAGATAGTCCGACAGGTGAATATTTCATGGAACACCAAATTTTACCTAAAGATTATAACTCTTATGGTTCAAGAAGAGGTAACCACGAAGTTATGATGCGAGGAACTTTTGCAAATATAAGAATTAGAAATGAAATGGCTCCTGGTACAGAAGGTGGTTTTACAAAGTTATATCCAGAAGAAAAAGTTCTTCCTGTCTATGATGCGGTAGTTGAATATAAGAAAAGAGGAACAGATTTAGTTGTAATTGGTGGAAAAGAGTATGGAACTGGATCCTCTAGAGATTGGGCTGCCAAAGGAACAAAATTACTTGGGATAAAAGCAGTAATTGCAGAGAGTTTTGAAAGAATTCACCGATCTAATTTAATTGGAATGGGTATATTACCATTACAATTTATCGACGATATAAATAGAAAAAATTTAAAATTAATTGGTTCTGAATTAATTAGTATTTTAAATATAGAAAAAGGTGTTAATCCCTCAGATGAAGTAACAGTCGAAATTAAATATGCCTCTAGCGACATAAAAAAAATTAAAACTTTATGCAGAATTGATACAAAAAATGAATTAGAGTATTATAAAAATGGAGGTATTCTTCAGTACGTTTTAAGGAATATGATTTAGTTATGGATGAAGATTTATCAATTATAAATACCAATACCAGAAATGAAAAAATTAAAAATTTTTTTATAAATAATAAAAATAAAATAATTTCAGGTATAATTATTTTAATAATTGTTATAGCAGGTGTTTTTAGTTACGATAAATATTTAATTAATAAAAAAAAGTATATTTCAGATAGTTATAATTCAATAATTATTGATTATTCAGAAAAAACAAAAGAAAAAACAGCTATCAGTTTGATTGAAATTATAAACAAGAGAGATCCAACTTACTCACCTCTATCACTTTATTTTATCATTGATAATAATCTTGTAAGTGACCAGTCCAAAATCAATTTATTGTTTGATATATTAATAAAAGATACTTCATTAGACAGTGAGATTAAGAACTTAATTATATACAAGAAGGCACTCTTCAATGCAGATAGTGCCCAAGAGAGCGACCTTCTGAATATGTTAAAACCACTGATCAATTCAAAAAGTGTATGGAAATCACATTCCTTATATTTAATGGCAGAATATTTTTATGCAAATAATCAAAAACAAAAAGCTAAAGAATTTTTCAACCAAATAATAGCTTTAGAAAATTCAAATCCAGATATAAGGCTTCAAGCAGAGAAAAGATTAAACAGAGACTTGAGTGAATAAATTAATTTTTACTTTTATTGTATTATTTTTTTTTAACAACTGTTCATTAAACGAAAACTCCAGGATTTGGAAAGACAAAGAAAATAAATTAGAGCCAGATAAAAAAATAACAAAAGTTTTTGCAGAAGATAGACAAAGTGTTTCAGAATTTAATAGTGATTTAAAATTAGATTTATCATCAATAAAAATAAATGATGAGAAAATTAATAATCAAAATAATGTAGGTTTGCAAAATTACAAGGGTAGATTTACAAAGATTGGTAAATTTAAATTTACAAAGTTAGATGAAATTAATCAATTAGATTTTGAACCAATTTTTTTAAATAATGGGATTATATTTTTCGATAAAAAGGGCTCAATTATAAGGTATGATAATAATCAGAAAGTTATTTGGAAAAAAAATCATTATTCAAAAACTGAAAAAAAATTAGAACCAAAACTTAATTTTTTATTAGATGGTCAAAATCTTTTAGTGACTGATAGCATTGCAAAATATTATTCTGTGAATGTTAGTACAGGAGAATTAAATTGGTCAAAAAATAATGATTATCCATTTAATTCAAATATTAAAAAGCATGATGATAAAATATTTGTTATCGATTATAAAAATACACTGAGATGTTACAAAATTGAAGATGGTTCTGAATGTTGGAATTTGCAAACAGAGGACTCATTTATAATTTCAAATATTAAATATTCTTTAATTATTTTCAAAGATAATGTTATTTTTAGTAATTCCATTGGAGATATTACAGCTGTAAATATTGAAACAGGTTTAATTACATGGCAACTACCTACACAGAATAGCTCGATAATAAATGAAACTTATAATTTTAAGACTTCTAAATTAGTATCAGATGGAAATTCGATTTTTTTTTCAAACAATAAAAATCAGTTTTATTCAATTGATTTAAAAACAGGAACCACTAACTGGATAAATGAAGTTAATTCTAATGTAAAACCCATTTTGATTGGAAATCTAATTTTCACAATTTCTAACGAAGGTTATTTACATTTAATTGATAAAAATAAAGGTAACATAGTCCGTATTACAGATCTATTTCTTTATTACAAAAATAAAAAAAGAAAAAATATTTATCCAATTGGTTTTGTGATTGGAGGCAAAAAATTATTTTTAACTAACTCAGATGGTAAAATGATCATAGCAGGTATTGAGGATGGAAAAATAATTAAAATTGAAAAAGTTTCTAATGGGTTAATCTCTGAACCGTTTATATTTAAAAACAATTTGTATGTAGTTAGAAATGGTTCAATTGTAAAATATAATTAAATATGTTCCTAAAATTTTTAGAAAAGGTTGGCAGAAAAAAAGTCGTATTAGACAGAGGACCTTCACACCCTAATTTTAAAGAGGCAAAGCCTTGGATGAACCGTTACTATGTTTTGATGAGATATCGACCTAAGTGGTTTCCGTTCAATATATTAATTCATGAGATGCTAGCAGATGATCATGGAGAAGGAGTTCATAACCACACATTTCCTTATATTACCATCATTTTAAGAGGCGGTTATTGGGAAACATTAAGTTCAGGCAAGTTTTGGCGTCCACCAGGGTATATTGGTTTCAGGTCAGCAAATAATTTACATCGAGTAGATTTGGAACCAGGAACCAAGCCATTAACTTTGTTTATCTCAGGTCCATTTGGGCTAAGGAAAGGACCAAGATCGGAGTATGGTATTGATTTTAAAACTAAAAAAAATTGATGCCAAAAAAATTTGAAAAAAAATTTATATCTTATTGTGAAAATCAAAATTTAGAAGTTAATCAAAATCAAATCACTGTAATCAAAAAATTAGAAGATTTCCATCATAGTAATTATAAAACATTTTTTTCAAAATTATTTTCCAAACCAAAATATAAAAAAGGATTTTATTTATATGGTGATGTAGGTGTTGGCAAAACAATGATTTTAAACTTCTTCTATGATCATCTTGAAGAAAAAAAATTAAAACAGCATTTTAATGAGTTTATGTTAAGTTTTCACAATTTTGTTCATGATCAAAAAGAAAAAAATGAAGTAAATGTAATTAACCAATTTGTTAAAAATTTAAAATCAAAAGCTTCATTAGTTTATTTTGATGAGTTCCAAGTAACAAACATTGTTGATGCAATGATTTTAGGAAAACTATTTGAACAAATATTTAAAGAAGATATTAAAATTATTCTTACTTCAAACACTAAAATTTCAGAACTTTATAAAGAAGGTCTTCAACGTGAACAATTCATACCTTTTATAAAAATAATGGCAGATCAATCAATCGAGTATGAATTAAAAATTGAGGATGACTACAGAAAATCTAATGATAATCAAAAACAAAGATATTTTTTTCCACTAAATCAAGAAACCAATTTTAAGATTAACAAATTTTTTAGAACTATTACAAAGGATAAAAAACAATCTTCAATAAAAATTAATGTAAAGGGAAGAGAATTTAAAATAGAAAACTTTTATGAGGGAATTGTTAGATGTAACTTCAATCAACTTTGTGATCAAAATTTAGGAGCGGAAGATTATTTAGAAATAGTTAAAAAATGTAAATTTATGGTAATAGATCAAATACCTCAATTTAATGATGTAAATTCAAATCAACAACAACGTTTTATAACTTTGTTAGACGTAATTTATGATAAAAATATTTCATTAGCAGTTACAGCTGATCTAAATTTAGATAAATTTACCTCTTCAAGATTGTTAGAAAAACCATTTAAACGAACTATTAGTCGTTTGTATGAGCTTACATCGAAGGAGTATAATTAATGAAACAAGAATTTTTTAATCTTCAAATAAAGACTAATGGTCAAAAGTTATATGAGTTTACCAATGATACTATAGAATGGATTAGTCAAAATAAGTTTAAAAATGGTATTCTTAATTTAAGTATTCAGCACACGAGTGCATCATTAATTGTACAAGAAAATGCAGATCCAGATGTGCAAACTGATTTAATAAATTATTTTGATAAATTAGCCCCTATGGATAACAATCTGTACGTTCATACTACCGAGGGAAAAGATGATATGCCTGCTCATATCAAATCAGCGTTAACTAATAATCAAATCTCTCTAAGTATTAAGGATAGAGAATTATTACTTGGTACATGGCAGGGTTTATTTTTATTTGAACATCGTTTAGAGCACCAAAATAGAACAATTATTCACCATTTTATTGGCGAATAAACGGGTTATTTCTTCAGTGATTGAAAAGCTTCTAAAGCCGCAGCTCTCGCTTTTTCATGTATCACAATAGGTTTAGGATAATCTTTACCTATTATAGTTTTTATTGCCTCCTGGTATTTGAGCTCCATTTCCCATGGTTTATGAATAAATTTTTTAGGGACGTTGTTTAACTCAGGTACCCATTTTTTAACATACAGGCCTTCCTTATCAAATTTTTCTCCCTGCAAAATTGGATTAAATATTCTAAAGTAAGGTGCAGCATCAGCCCCACAACCAGCAACCCATTGCCATTGAGCTACATTATTTGCTTTGTTGAAATCTAACAAACAATTTCTGAAATGTTTCTCACCCTCAGTCCAATTAATTCTTAAATGTTTTACAAGAAAGGAACCAACAACCATTCGAATTCTGTTATGCATCCATCCTGTTTCATATAATTCTCTCATCCCGGCATCCACAATGGGATAGCCTGTCATTCCTGATTTCCATGCCTTCAAAAATTTCTCATTTCTTACCCATGGAAATTTATCAAATTCTTTTCTATAATTGCCTTTTAAAAATTCAGGAAAGTAATTAATTAAACTATGTGAAAATTCACGCCAGCCCAATTCATTAATATATTTCCTATAGCCAATTCCTTTTGATTTTATTTCATTACATTTTTGCCAAATAGTACTCACGTGAATTTGACCATGTTTAATGTATGGAGACAATTTTGATGTACCCTCGATTGATGGATAATCTCTAGCTGTTCCATAATCTTTAATTTTTTTTTCAATTAAATTGTTAAGAACTTTTTTCGAATCATTTTCAGAAACCTTCCAATATTTCTCAAATTTTTTATACCAATTTTTTTTTGGTAAAATGTTTTTAGGTTGAATACTATTTTTAAAAAAAGAAATTAATTTAATTTTTTTTTTTACAACATAATTTTTGCTTGGGGGTAAACTAAGATATTTCTCTTCGGCATTTCTCCAGAATGGACTAAATACTTTAAAAGGTGTACCATCATTTTTAGTTACTTCTTGAAATTCATTAAGAATATTTCCTTTAAAATATTTGAACTCAACTTCATTTTTTAAAAAAGCATCTCTTATTTTTTTACCTTTAGCAATTACATCTGGTTCATATATTTTATTCCAATAGACAGAAATATTATCTTTTTTTTTAATTTTTGATAATACATCTAGCTCGTCTCCCTCCAATATCTGAAGATTGATTTTGTATTTAAATAATTCTGATTTAAATTCTTCTAGAGACTTATATAGCCACCATTTTTGTGCTTCCCTTTTTTTATCAAAATCAGTTTTATTATAAATAAACAATGCAACTACGTTATCGTGATTTTGACTGGCAAAAGATAGTGCAGGATTATGTTCAATTCTAAAATCTTCCCTAATCCAAAATATTGCATTTTTTTTCATGTGAATTTATTTTCTGCCTTTAGATAACAGTTGTTTGTAAAGTTTTACATCTGCATTACCTTCGCATCCTATTACCAAAACATTAGAATTTTCGTTAAGTTCTATAAGTTTTTTAGTTTTAGTATTATTAAAAACGCCTACTAGGCTAATAATACCTGGTGCAGAGCACTCTCCACCAATTATTGAATTTTTACTTAGTTTTTTGTCTTTTAACATTGCTACAGTTTTAGCAATATTTCGATCACTTACAGACACACAACAATTGCTTGTTTTTTTTAATATTTGCCAGGGGATATATGACATTTCATTACATGACATACCACCCATGATGCTCTCCTTTTTAATTTTTATTTTTTTTAATTTATT